>CAMBQS010000144.1 GCA_945870015.1 Desulfocicer vacuolatum DSM 3385 | reverse complement strand
TACAAGCAGAACACTCTCGCCCGCAAGACCTTGTTCAGTCAGGTCTTGAGCGACTCCGACGCTCTGGCGAAAAAGTTCAGAGAAACTCCACTCTGTGACCGGCCCATCCAGATTGCCATTCCCCATAAATCGGAAGGCCAGGTCTTCGGCATTTTTGGCGGCTCGATCTTTCAGGAAGTCAACAATTGTCATTTTAAGCATGGTGGAATCTCCTTAATCCCTTTTGGAGGTAAAAAAATGTGATACTGACATGAACAAGATTTTTCATAACGCATATGAAATATATTATCAAGATCACGATTGTTCTGGGTTGATGCTTGACAGGTATATACGTATAGGTTAGTCTGGTCTTAGACTAGTTCATACAGGGGGTATTATGGAAACAGTTGGTGCATATGAAGCAAAAACTCATCTTCCAAAGCTGATTGAGCGTGTAATAAAAGGAGAACGGATAACGATTACAAAGCATGGTGTGCCGGTTGCCGTTTTGCAATCTCCCACGCCGCCAAGGCAGGCGGAACCCAGGAAAATTATTGCTGAATTGCGAAAATTTCGTGAAAACCATAATCTTGAAGGGCTTTCTATCAGAGATATGATTGAAGAAGGAAGACGATAAATGGGCAATGATTTTGTCATTGACAATTCTGTGATAATGGCTTGGTGTTTCAAGGATGAAACAAACCAATACGCTGATTCTGTTTTAGACAGGCTTGAGGATGCAACTGGATTTGTTCCATCCATTTGGCCCCTGGAAGTATGCAATGTGCTATTGGTGGCTGAGCGCAGAAAACGGATTGGTGAGGCAGGGAGCACACGTTTCATCGCTTTGCTTACCGAACTTCCGATCGTAGTTGAACAGGAGTCTCCGGAGAGGATGTTGAAAGAAATTTTTGCAATAGCCCGTAAACATAAACTGTCCAGCTATGATGCATCGTATTTGGATCTTGCGATGAGAAAAGGGCTTCCCCTCGCGACACTTGACAATAATCTGATAGCAGCCGCCAGGCGAAGTCAAGTTGCCATTGTTAAATGAGGTTTTTTCCGGTCTGCGATCAGGGGGCTAAATCGGCGGGATCGGAAATATCCAGCGCAATGGATCGGCAGTTTTTTTGCGGTCGGGTTCAGCAAGACCTCCTTTTATGCCCTTGCCTGCCTTTTCGTTTTGCTGCGTGTAGCGAAAGTAATCCTTAACCTCTATTTTTTTTTCTCTCCTGTTCAATACCTTGCTCTTGTCACCGATAACCACACCGTTGTCAAGCATGACCCAGGAGGTTGCCTTGTCACAGGCAGTCATCTGCACGGTGACACCATCTTCAGCAACCCCGAGGCATTTTCCGTCACATGACAATTTGCCGGTTCTGTCTGTGTGCCACTGCTGCCTCAAAGAGTCCTTGCACTGTGCAGTCCGTATTCTGGTACCGTCTTCTGCAATCTTCAGAAAATTCGAAATGTTCCAGAGAATGGTTTTGGGGTCTGTGACTGCAGAAAGTGAATAGCATCGCCTACCCCAACCCGCCATATACCTGTCTGCATTGCCGCCTGTCGCGCTGTCGAACACGCAATAATTGTTGAGCGCCTTCTTCTTGGCATTATACCGTTCGCCGAAGATGTTCTGCTTCTCCTGCAACATCGGGTAATCATGGAGGTAATAGACGTTGTAGCCCCGGTACATGAGCAAATTTGGACGCGGACTCGTCCGGATATATCGTCGATAAGCCTCCAGTGTCAGTCGGCCCGTATGAAGATGGTCCGTGTGATCGTAATAATAGATCCCGGTGCTTTCATGCGTGCGGATATTGTCCGGCTGAAAATCCTGCATGATAGCTGTGAGAAGGGTGATTAATTGATCCAGGGTATAAGACCGACGGGAACCGCCGATGTTACCCACAGCCGTCATCTGATTCGGGCAATTGTTCCAGAAATGTTCAAGCGGCCACATTCCGGCAGAACGATTGGCTCCGGAAAGTCTCAGGAACGTGAGAGAGATCTGATCCGGGACTGCTGTATTCTTGAGAGTGTAAAGATCGATAACCCCGGCGTTATTCGGGAGAGGGATCGTTCTGCACAGATAATACGATTTGATCGTTTCCTCCGAAGGCCTGGTTGCCACACAAAATGTTTCCGTAATCTTCCCCGCCATGGTGGCATAGGCTGTCAATTCGCCTATCTCGCGTCCCTGCCAATAGCGGACATCTGTACCGTCCTTCCGGAGGTTTCCCGCTGTCATGAACACTGTACGGATAGCATTGCCATTGTTCATGCTCTCCTGGATGTCTGGATTCATGAAAATAAGGTCATCATCTTCGTGTGCAACGATCTGCAAGTCGTGGAGGGGTTTAGCCTTTGCAGCGAGTGCGGACAGCCCGACACTCAGCAGGCAGGCAGTCAACAGGATCAGGATGAAAAACCGGTTAAAAAATCTCATCAGCAATCTTTACAATATAATCCGCGATTATATCTGCCCCGTTTGGTTCCGGTTTCCGGGGGCAGTACAGGGCGAGAAGATTTTCAAGCCTGGAGATCCATCTTCCATCCTGAAATTCATGTTCCTGGATGGGAAGACCGGTCATTTCTCTTTGGATGAACTCCTCCAGTTTGTGCGATTCCCGGAAATCCGGCCGGGAAACAAATCCAAATGGTATCTGTGCATGATACACTTCCGCAATGGTGCTGTAGCCGGCCTTTCCGATTACTGCATCTGCGGCATTGACCAGATCCGGATAAAAAAATTCAGAGTGGTGGGAAAACAGTATGACATTTTCTTTTCTTTCAAAATGGCTGCTTCCTCCTGGAATCACGAATATCATCTGCTCCCTGGATATCAGTTGGTTGTGGAAATTCAGCTTCTGTTTAATCCCTCCGGTTGTAATCAGGATCATTTTATCATCTAAATGGATACCCAACTGTTTTCGTACCGTATCTTTTGAATTTCTGGTTTTTCTGCTGACCGGCATGGTCGTGAGATCTGCATTGCAGATTGAACAGATGGGTTCTGTCTGGATGTGGAAGGTGGCTTGCTGAAAAAGAACCTCCAGATATCGGATATGTTTTTGGATCTGAGGAAACAGTTTTTCGTATTCTCTGTATATCCAGTCCCAGGTAAAGTTTTCGATGAGCAAAGATTGGATATCTGCCTGTTTTGCAACAGCAATTCCAAGAGGAGATATGTCACAGATGATAAGCCCGATTTTTTTCTGTTTCAATTGGCGGGCCAGTTCTGAAGTCAGCCGGGCCTGAAAAGGATAGAAGGTATCCAGTTGTTCAATGGTTAAAGATAGATCCGCGTGAAAAGGAGTTTTCTGGGAAAGACCGATATCGGTTTGTATAGATGAATAAGAAAAAGCGCTGGACAGGGATTCCTGGAAAAACCATTTCGGGGTTTTTGTGAAAATGTCAAAACAGATCGCAGGGTCCCTTTCCGCCATTGCCTGCATCACGGCAGAAGCACGCGCAGCATGCCCAAAACCATGAGAGGAGATAAAATACGCGATGTGCTTTTTAGGTGGGGTCATTCGAAAAAGAAGAAACGGTAAATTGTATAGGATAGCAGAAAGGCGATCAGGATTGCGGAACCGTAGATGAGTTTCCTGTTGATGTTTGGATCACTCTCTTCCCGGTTCCGTAATGTTTGTAGCTGAAGATCATTTGCTTTAATGATCTGCCTGATATTCCGGTCAGTTTCGCTGACAAGCTGTTTTGTCTCCAGAATCATTTCTTTCGTAGGTCTCATTATTTTTCCTCAGGCATTACGCTTTTCTGAATTTCATTCGATAACTGTACTGGTTTGTTTTGTTTCACCTACAGAAATTCTTTGGCCAATTTTCCTTCTTTTCTCCACACCCAGCAGGTATCGATCAGGTATTGATTCATCGTATCAGCCGGGAGTTTCTCCGGCAAGGGTTTCCGTGCAAAGTGAGCCCAGTAACCCTGTACGGCTGCCGGTCCCATTGCAAGAAGCAGTGTTGTCAGGTGTGAACATCCATTGGCGCCCCCCAGTATCTGTTTTATCTTTGCAGTAAACCCCGGAGCAATGCTCATTCCCTTTACAATATCAAGGCTTTTCTGGGTTTCAATACAATCCACCCGGGGGATTCCCGGCATTTCAGCCTCGATGGCCTTTATGGTCAGCCCGGGTCCTTCCACATGCATCCGGATGATCATGTGATGAACCAGGTGGGGAGCAGATTTTTCTCCATTAAATTTATAATAGGATTGCAATCGGTTGTCTTTTAATTCCGCCTGAACAATAATACCGCCTTGTTTGCATTCAAAAGTGGATATCTCGATATTCCGGTTGTGGACCTTATCTCCGATCTGCAGTTTCAGCTCGCTCATGTATTTATTCCAGACCTGGCCCAGCAAGAGCCAGAGAATCTAACAATTTTTTTTATTATAAAAGCCACAACTTTTTGCGGCCAACCGCCAACCGGCTAACCGGCCAACCGTCAGTTTTCAGCCTATAACTCCGGAGGCCCTTTTGGAATCAGACAGAGAAACAACAACGGCGTATCACCGGTATTTTTAATCTGATGTTCTTCATTCCCTGGAATAAACACAACGGTTCCAGCCTCCAGAGGAATCCACTCCCCCTCCTTGAAAACCGAACCGCGTCCTGCATGGACAAAGATTTCATGCTCCCATTCATGGGTGTGTCTGGGTGAGAATCCTTCCGGGGCCAGTTCAAAAAGCCTCATACAGAAATTTTCAGCTCCATCTGATTTTCCGATCAGCAATCGTCCAACCACACCTTTTACAAGATCTCCGTCAAAGTGTTTGGGTTCAATTTGAGTATAATGTTTTATTTTCATAAGTTTGTCCCATAAATCCTAATATCCGTATTTATTATTTCACTTCGGCCATTTTCAGTATCTCATCAGCAATAAATGAAATATCTTTCCTGGGCCAGACAGGCAATGTTGTTTCAATATTATCATCCGATATCACTGCTTCAATATCTTTTCGTTCGAAGAATATCGGAACGGTATTGACGGATTTCCTCCAGACCTCAACTTTTTTCCATGGTCCGCTCAGATACCCTTCCACTAAAACCAGATCAGTATGATGGAAAAGGGGTTCGATTTTATCAAACGGGTTTTCTTCCGGCTTTTTGGGAATATAAACAGCTATCATCTCTTTTGTCGCTATTGCCGCCGGACATGCACCGGCCTTTCGATGCAGATAGGAATCCTTGCCAGGTCTGTCGAGCTCATGTTCGTGACTGCTGTGTTTCAGGGTTCCAACCCGGATGCCACGTATGGTAAATTCTTGCACAAGATCGACGATCAAGGTTGTTTTTCCATTATTTTGCCGGCCCAGAATATGTATCATTTTCATGATGAAAAAGTACTCATTGTCAGGAAAGCGGACTGCATCTGCTTTCAGTTTGTTTTAAACAAGTGCGGATTTACCATACTCGATCCGGAATTACAAGGAGCGCATCTTATTCGTTATTCCGCTTGACTTTTTCAGGGAAGGTTAGTTTTATACGGGGATTTATATTGGATATTTCACACAAACAGGATCAACACACTGATGGTATTCATGTAAAATATATTTATGCCCTGTAAAATTATAAATTTTAGATATTGTTTATTTATCTTCATCAATCCGTACTCTTTTCCCGGATATGGGATAGTATTCAAAATATGCTGCATGATCCTTTTTTTTGTATTTTTTTCAGATGTGCCGATCGGTCAGGCAATGGATCTGGATCGTAAAAACCGTGCTTCAGAAAATATTATTCAGGATGAATGGCACATTACCGCAGATAAGATCGAATACTCTCAAAAGTTTGATCAGTATATTGCGGAAGGTGATGTGGTCATTACCGGTAAAGATCAGAAAATAAACGCCGAATATGTCCGTTACGACCGGAAAAACAAAAAAGCCTATGCCTTGGGAAATGTTGTGCTGATGGCTGGTAAAGATGTTGTATATGGAGACCGGATGACCCTGGATCTCGAAAAGCGAACCGGCACTGCCTATCAGGGGATGGTGTTTATCCGGGAAGGGAATTACCGCTTGTGGGGGGATAAAATTCAAAAAACCGGAGAAAATACTTATCTTGCTGAAAATGCAGTTATCACAACCTGCGATGGCGATCAGACCGACTGGAAGGTTTCGGGCAGTGAGGCAGAGGTGACCATCGAAGGGTATGGCAAAGTGAATCATGCCACATTATGGGCCAAAGAAGTGCCGGTTTTGTACAGCCCCTTACTGTTTTTTCCTGCAAAACGGAAGCGGCAGTCCGGCTTGCTGGCTCCCCGGTTTTCCTTTTCCGATCGTTTGGGTGCGGAATATGATCAGCCTTATTACTGGGCGATTAACGATCAAACAGATGCAACTTTTTACTTGGACCATATGGAAGAAAGAGGAGAGAAGATTTCCGCTGAGTATCGGTATATCATTAATAGTTTTTCCGGCGGTGCAGTCATGTTTGATTATTTAAAAGATGATAAGGTCGACGATGGAACGGGTGATTCAAGTCTTCTGTGGGGATACAATGATGATGAGGTAAAACTGACCAACTCAAAGCTCAAGGCTAAAATTCTACGACCTGATTCTAATCGCTACTGGTTTCGGATGAAAAATACCCAAAGGCTTCCTCATGAGTTTATCGGGAGACTGGACCTTGACGTGGTCAGCGATCAGGATTACCTGACGGAATTCCGCGACGGGTATTCAGGGTTTGATGAAACAGCGGGTTATTTTGAAGAAAATTTTGGAAGGAGCCTGGATGATTACACGGATACAACCCGGACCAACACATTGATTGTCGGAAAAAGCTGGGAACAATACAGCATCAATTTTGAGGGCAGATGGGAAGATGATTTGCTGAAACGTAACGGGAAAATACTGGTAAAAGGAACCCCAGCCACGGAAGAACAGCCGGCAACGGAAGATTCCATTCAAAACTATTCCGATACCGACAATACGGTTCAAAAATTGCCATCTATCCAGTTTAATGGTTTGAAACAGGAAGCTTGGGAAGAGTCCTGGCTTTACTGGAGTATTGACACACAAACAGATTTTTTCTATCGGATAGATGGAGTGCGTGGTGATCGGGCGGATTTATATCCCCGTTTTTATGTACCCATGAGGTATCGAAATTATTTTTCGTTTGAACCTTCACTAGGCTTGAGGGAGACATTGTGGTATGTGACGGATTATAACGGGGGGATGGAGTCAAGCTATGATGAAGAAACCCTTGAAAACAGATTGAGTCGTGAAATCTATGATATTCAACTGGATCTGTCCACAGAGGTATTCCGTGTTTACAAACCCGGTTGGAAAAGAATTGAGCGTTTCCGGCATGCTGTTATTCCGCAGGTGTTGTACGAATATCGTCCCACTTGGGACGAATCCGAATATCCGAAATTTGATTCAATCGATCATTTGGGCGGGACACACCAGGTCACTTATTCACTCGAGAATACATTGACCACAAGAGAAATGGTCAGCAGCGGACCGCTTCGGAATAGAGTCCTGCTTCGGAACAGGGACAAAGACAGGGATGTGAATTTGAATCTGAATGAGAATGAAAATGAAGTTACGGAATACTCCTATGAACAGTTTTGCCGATTTGAATTATCACAAAGTTATGATATCAATCAAAGAAACGTATTAAATCCTGAACCGTTCTCTGCCATTACAGGTGATCTGGAATTCGGTCTCTGGCGTTATTTTTCATTGAATACCGATGCTGCATGGAATCCATATGTCAATCGTTTAACACAGAGGAATATCGGTGTATGGCTCTCTGATGGCCGTGGAGATGAATTCAGTGTAGAATATCGCCGGAGAAGTGGTAAAACCGAATCGTTGAACTTGAATTCATACCTGGCCTTGACGGAAAGGTTCTCACTCTATTTTGAACTGGACAGAGATCTGCTGGAAAAAAAATATATTGAAACCAGGGCCAGTGTACTCTATAAGACCGGATGCTGGTCAGCGGATTTGGGTATCACCAAGACCCGGGAGGACAGGAAATACTCCCTGATGATCAATCTTTACGGGCTGGGGGGATTCGGGCGCTCAATTCGGCCCATTGACGAAGAATAATTAAATTTTACATTTAATGATGTTATCCATATGAGTTCAGATTTATTAAGAGATGCCTGGTATGTTCTGCATACCAAAAGCCGGTTTGAGAATGTTGTTCAGGAAGGACTGGCAAAAAAATCTTTTCAGGCTTTTTTGCCCAGGATAAAAGTGA
>CAMBQS010000143.1 GCA_945870015.1 Desulfocicer vacuolatum DSM 3385 | reverse complement strand
CATATACGATCGCATCTGTTTTTAACAGTTCACATATCGCGCTATTCTCATTTATCCATCTTGCGGTTTCTCGTTCACTTCCGGGATGAACAAGCCTTCCGGCAATCAGCATCTTGGCATAAGCAATCTGGCAACGTTCCCGTTCCCGGGGGTCCGTTCCCGGGGGTCGGACCAGATTAATGGCCTGTATTAATTCAATATATATATCCAATTTATAGCTGTTTTCTGGTCTTAAACAAGCCTTTCCCGGTATGAAAAGCGCTGTATAAGGGGTTTGGGTTTCCTTTAAAACGCTTGATCTCCCATCGGAGCAGATGTTTCGCCCCCGCACCCGAGTACCCAGTTTTTCCCTTGCTGCTTCAACAAATTCCTGACTTCCAACAGCTACACCTTCTGTCCATTTTTCATCTCTGATATTTGAACCATTCCGCAATGCTTCTTCTATCCACTCGCGGTGATAAAACGTCAGTTGTTCACTATCCGGAATTCCCAGCAGTTCCATTAATTTTTTACGATCAACCAATGAATATCTTTTCCTCGGTTGCTGAATCTCAGTATATCCGCCAAAATCCCAGTCAGACGGCTGCGCAACTGCTCCAGCCCTTACCATATTCAAATCAATATAAACCAGACATTAAATCAGATGACAGTCATCTTGAACAGCAGTCGCATGATATCGATCTTCCCAAAAGGCCCCTTTTCTTCCTTTACGTTGACGATAAATCCGGTGCCCAGGATGCGGTTTGCTTGTCCTCGGCTTGGGATAGATTGCTTCAAGACCCATCAGCCGCATGAGCCGCTGAACCCGTTTTCGATTCACGGGGTATCCCTGTCTGTTTAAATGATCCCGCATGGAGCGGCTACCGTAAACCGGCGTCTTCATGTATTGCTCATCAATCAGCTTCATCAGCTCAAGATCCTCAGGCCTTATCGGCTGGGGCCTGTAATAAACAGACGATCTGTTGATGCCGAGAAGACTGCATTGGCGCGTGAGGCTCAGTCCCCGATGCTCTTTATCAAGCATCTGTTTGAGCGGTCTCGGTTCTAACGACCGAGCCCTTTGGACAAAAAATCGTTTTCCACCTTTAGTTGCCCGATTTGACGATAGAGTTCATCGACCGTAGTGTCATGTTGCCTTTTGGTTTTCTGACCCTTGTCAAACAACTCGGCGGCCCCCTCGATCAGCTCCCGTTTCCAGGTCCCGATCATGGTGGGATGAACTTCAAACTTGACGGCAAGCTCGGCTACGCTCGCCTCGTTTCTCAGGGCGGACAGCGCCACTTTTGCCTTAAATTCCGGACTGTACTGCTTACGTTTCTTTATCATACTCTGCTCCTTTCAGGTTGTGAATCAGAGCTTAGCACATTGTCCAGTTTTTGGGGACCACCGCAGTTTCACTTGAACTGACCCAGCTTCTAAAAACAATTCAATGATAAAAAAATCCTGAAAAAATGTCAGGATTGCATACGAATCAAACAGGATGTTTCTCATCGATTTCGTTATCTTTTTTTCGTATGGGCAAGAGTTCTTTTGCAATGGAACGCCCACCCTTGATAATTCCGCGCATGGTTTTGATTGTATCATCCAACGCATCCTTCAGCCCGGAAATCCGGGTGACTCTTTTTTGAGCTGCAAGTTGAAAAACAGATTCATCTCCCCAGATGGCAACCTGTTGCCGGGCTCTTGTGATGGCAGTGTAGATCAGCTCGCGGGTCAGAACCGGAGATTCCCGGTCCGGAAGCAGAAGCAGAATGTTGTCAAATTCAGATCCCTGGCTTTTATGCACAGTCATGGCAAAGACAGTCTCGTGTTCGCCGATCCTGGACGGATGAAAGGTTCGAAAGCCGGTCTCCTCATCCGGGAAAAAGATCCGAAGTTCCGTATCCTTTGGATCGATTAGTGCAATCCCCACATCTCCATTAAACAGATTCAGATGGTAGTCGTTCCGGGTGATCATGATGGGTCGGCCATGATACCACAGGCCCTCTGTTTTCCGGATCAGATTAGCAGATATCAGGATCTCTTCGATCAGCTTGTTGACCGTCTGCACACCATAGGGGCCTTCACGCAAAGCACAAAGGATCTGGAATTTTCCAAAAACGTGCAGGGCTTCGGCTGGATTGTTTGCAGACAGATAGTCACGAAACCCCCGGATTACCGGAGAGGTTAATCCAGCCTGAAGTTGTCTCTGGTCCGGCACGTTTACCCAGGTAATATCTTTGTAATTTTGGTCTTCCATATATGTCATGGCGAGTTTTCCATCGCCGGAATGAACCGCTTCGCTGACTTTCTGTATCCCGCTGTTTTCTTCAAACCGGTAGTTTTTCAAAAGCTGTACCATGCAATCCTGAATCCTGAAATCCTTGTTCACGGTATCCGGAGTGTCAATCCGGGCGCCTGTTGTCTGAAAAATAACCTGGGCAAAAGGTTCGGAAAACGAGTTGAACCAACAGATATCGCAGATATCTCCAAAAACCGAACCTGCTTCGACAGATGCAAGCTGATCCTTATCCCCCACCAGGATGAGCCTTGCATAATCAGGTAATGCCTGGGTGAGTTTGGAGAGAAGCGCAAGATCAACCATTGAGGACTCATCAATGATCACCATATCTGTATCCAGATGGTTGTTCTCATTATACCGGAAATAGGGAGAGCCGGGAATTGTCCCGAGCAGCCTGTGAATGGTTGTGGCTGCTGATGGAATCCGGGATTTCAGATCATCCCCAAAGGGTAACCGGTCTTTGGCTTCCCGGATGGCGTCCTGAAGTCTTGCTGCAGCTTTTCCTGTGGGAGCGGCAAGGCTGATCCGGAGCGCTTTTCCCTGGTTCATTTCCAGTAAAAGAGCCATGATCTTGACGATGGTAGTGGTTTTTCCGGTTCCCGGACCTCCTGAAATGACCGTGAACCGGTTCATGATAGACAGAATGCAGGCAATTTTCTGCCAATCGGTTTCCGCATGGGTCTGATTGGAATCAAAAAGCAGATCCAGATTCTTTTTCAGGCTGGAAATCACAACCGGTTCAGCAGAAAAAATTCTGGATCGGATAAAGGAAGCCAGCCGGGATTGGTACACGGAATATCGATGCAGGTACAGTTTGGAGATTCCGTCAAAAATAAGCGGTTTAAAATCGCCGGGACTGCCGATGGCCGGGCTTGTCCGGATGGCTTCCTTCCAGACAGGAAGATCCGGATAGAAAAATTCTGACCCGGATAAAACCGGCTGACCGGCAACCTGCGAAAGTTCAAAACACACATGGCCTTGTCTGTTCACACTGCTTGCTGCCGCCGCTGCCAGAAAGATAGAGAGATCATCCGGCCGTCCATCCAGCTTTTGCATGAAATCGGCAAAAGAAAGGTCGAGATATGTGAAGATCTCTTTCCGGCTCAGTATTTCCCGTAATGCCTTATTGTTTATCATTCCCTTTTTCCTGAATCATGGAGCAGTGCAGACAGTTCTTCAATCCGTTTTTGAGGAGGCACATCTTTGAAAATCCCTTTGTGCTTGTTTTCAGGAGATCCAAAGCCCCGCAGAAAAAGATAAAACACTCCTCCAAAATTTTTTTCATAAGTATAGCCGGGCAGCCGCTGTTTCAGGTAACGGTCCAATGCAACTGTATAGATATGGTATTGCAACAGATACAGATCCTTTTCCATGACGGCCTGAAGTGCTTCAGAGGAATAATCCTCATCCTGGTTTCCCAGATGGTTTGACTTCCAATCCACAATATAAAAACGTTCTTCATATTGAAATACCAGATCCATAAAGCCTTTCATGAAACCATCGATTCTCCCGAATTCAAGCCTGCCGATACGGTCGGTAAACTCTTTTGAAATAGAGGGGCCGGGATGGTTTTGAAAAACCTCTTCCATTTTTTTTGCTGTCACAGCCTGAACCGGAAAGCAGAATGCCATTTCATTGATTCGATCTTTAGGCCGCAGCCGGGAAAGGGTTAATTTTGGATAATCCTTATCCAGAGGCGTATTCAGCAGATGGATGATCATCGCATACAGGCTTTTTGTCCAGTCTGGATGAAATCCATATAAAACAAGCCTTTCCAGAATCAGTGCCTGGACTCTTGCCGGGTCCGGATCTGAAAAATCAAGATGTTCCAGCATTTCATGCAGGCAGGTTCCAGGCACAGCCCCTTTTGGAAAAAGATGGATATCGTCAAACCGGTCAATAGCTGCCGGAGTTTCGGGTGAAGCTGAAACCGAAAAATCATCCTCCCCTTTCTGCAGATATCCGGACAGATAGATCTCTTCATGGTAGGAATGGATCAAGGAAGAAAAGCTTGCAAACTTCCGGCTGTTAAGGACTCTGGCAGTGAAGGATCTGCATTTCAGATAAAGGTTTCCGGTTTTCGGAGGTGTGTAGATTTTTCCAGGGCGGGAAGTCATCCTGCTTATCTGCATACAGGAGTCGCAGTTCTTTGAGATCTGATCCAGTTCGGATAATAGCGCCTGGTCGTTAACTGTTTTAAGGTTTCTGGTCAAGGCTGATGCATCATCTGTTTCCGCAAAGTGAAACAGGTAGCCGGGTGCTGATGATTCTGCATTGGCAAACCGTCCCCATACCAGATAACAGATATCTTTTGCTCTGGTCAGGGCCACATACAGCAAACGAAGATTTTCAGAAAGAATCTCCTTTTCCGCAGACCGGAGATGATCACTCTGCTTTTCAGAGCCAAAGTCCAATGTCAGTTTCATCCGGCTGGATGAATCATGAAAAGAGATCAGTTCAGCCTGATTTTTTATTTTTGAGCTTTCCCAGGTGAATGGACAGAAAACAACCGGATACTCCAGCCCCTTGCTTTTGTGGATGGTGATCAGCTTGACTGCATTTTCGTCACTTTCCAGGCGAAGCTGGTGTTCATCCAGTTGTTCACGACCGGATTCTTTCTGTTTCCGGAACCAGGCAAGGAGCTCGTTCATTCCCTTTTTTTCCAAAACACCTGCCTGATGAATCAGTTCCGTCAAATGGCGGATATTGGTGTAGCGACGTTCACCGTCGTGATATTGCATCACCCTTTCCTGTATCTTTTCGGTCCGGCAGAGCTGCGTAAACATTCTGAGAAACCCCTGTTTTTCCCAGATCAGATGATATTCCATAAAGGATGAAAAACATTCTTCATACAGTTTTTCCGACTGGAAGAGTTCGATCAGGTCTTTTGCCTGATAACCCATCATCTCTGTGGTCAGGGCAGATCTGATTTTTTCTTCCCGGCCCGGTGAAACAATGGCCGCCAGAATCCGTTCCAATTCAAAGGCCTCAAAACTGTCGAAAATCGAAGCACTACTGAAGATGACGCTGGGAATCTTTAATCCGGAAAGGGCTTTCTGAACCAGTGCCGCTTCCCTATTTTTCCGGACCAGAACAGCAATATCACCTGCCGTGATTTTTTTCCCCTGGATGGAACCGGATTCTGATTCATCCTTCAGCAATCTGGAAATCTCACCTGCCACAGCATCCGGGATAAGCTGATATGCCGTGGTTTTGGTAATGGGTTTCCCATCTTCTCCGGACTCCAGAATCCATAAGTGAAACGGTGCGGTTTTCGGATTATTGATCCGGACAGAATCCTCTTTTTCAGCATGGACAGGTGCGGCATCCACTTTTTGAAACTGAATGTCATTATATAGAAAAGGTGTTTTTACCTTATCAAAAATGGTGTTGACTGCCTGCACCAGCTTTTCCCCGGATCTCCAGTTTGTACTCAGGGTATACTGGTTTTCAATCCCGGCTGCTGCTTTCATGTACGCAAAGATATCCGCTCCCCGGAAACTGTAGATCGCCTGTTTTGGATCGCCGATGAGAAACAGGATGGATCGGGATGGATCTCCGAAAATCCTTTGAAATATGGTATACTGGATCGGATCTGTATCCTGGAATTCATCAATCAGGGCTGCTGCATACCGGTTTCTCAGGGAATCAACCAGATCTCCGGCTTCACTTTTTCTTTCAAGAGCGTGATAACAGTCCAGCAGAAGGTCATCAAACGATCGGAAGTTTTTCTGTTTTTTTCGTTTTGCACTCTCTTCCCGGATATAATGAAAAAAATCGATTTTCAATCGCACGAGTTTTTCGTTGTGGATGATATCCAGTTGATTCCGGATATCCTGCAACTCAGAGCAGAGATGGAAAAAATCATGCTCCGGGAAAATATGGCCTTTTTTCACAGCTCCTTGAATGGATTCAATTGTGAATTTTTCAAAACCCGCAAAAAGCAAAGGTGCGGATGCCGTGGATCGGGAAAGCGTGTCCATGCTTTCGATCAGGGGAATCAAGGCAGATGTTCTGTACTTGTTCCGGTTGAGTCCTTCATGTTCCAGCAATATCTCCTTGATTTCAGAACGAACCTCAGACCAGGCAGATATTATTTTTTTGAACATTTTTCTGAACCGGTCTTCCAGGGCAGAAGAATCCGGGATTGTGGTTTCGGGAATCAGAACAATATCCGGGATGGACACATAACGCTGAAGAGAAGATCGCAGTATATCCGGGCCGATGTTCTGCTGGAGAAGAAAAGCAATAAAAAAAGGAGAACTGTCATAAAGATATTCTCTCCAGAAATCATCTGCTATCTCCTGATAAAATTCATCCTGGTTCATCGAGAGTTCAGCGTCAAACAGATTGCCGCTCTCAAAAGGATGTTCCTGTAATATCCGTAAGCAGAACCCATGGATGGTGAAAATGGATGCCTGGTCAAAGGATCGGATGGCATTTTCAAGACGGAACAATGCGTCTTTTTTGTCAGCATGGCCTGCGACAAGCTGTTTCAGAAATTCTTCCTGGAACCGGCCACTAGAAAAAGCAGAATAAGCATCTCTCAGCAGTTTTAAAATCCGGTCTTTCAGTTCTGCTGTGGCGGCCTCGGTAAAGGTCACCACCAGGATCTGATCCACTTCCAGATGTTTTTCCAGAAGAAGCCGCAGGAAAATTCCGGAAATCGTGTAGGTTTTTCCTGTACCTGCACTGGCCTCGATCAGGTTTGTTCCTTCCAGCGGACTGGTGATGAGATCGAATTTTTTCTTCATTGTCATGGTTTCTTTTCCGATGCCATCATGGGCTGAAAAATATCCACTGCGATTTTCATGAACTCCTCGTCCAGAGGAGAAGTATTCTTGAAACAGAACCGGCAGTAAGGCTCATCCATCTCTCCGGATGAAAAATCAGTCCCCATAAAAACAGCTCCGGCTTTTTCCAGGGCTTCCTCAGAGGGAACATTTTTATTCAAAACCAGATCGGCAAACCGGTAGGAGGTTCTGGGAAAAAATTTCAATGGTTTCCGGAGTCCGGTCAGGTAGTAATCCACCAGGCTGGCCAGCTGTTCTCCGGCATTGTCCACAGGAGCAAAATGGATTTCAGACCATACTGCATCCTTGGCGGAAGCACCGGAAAGCCCTGCAACCAATGTTTGTTTGGGATAATGCTCCGGACCCGCATGATTTAGAATCAGATGATTCAACCAGCTAGCAAGGAGGTCTTTTGGTCGGATCATCCCATAGCGGTAAAAAAATGCATGATCCGGATAAACAGAATCGATTTTTCCTTTTATCCATTTGACCCATCGATTTTCAATCTGGAACTGAAAAGGAATGGGCGGATATTTCTCCTGTTGAATATGGGGTTTCAGATTTCGATAAAATTCATTTGCACGGTCATGCAGCCCATCAAAAACCGCTTCACCGATTTTCCGGTGCGGCAGTATTCCCGCAGCACGTATTCGTGAAAGGGTTTCCGGATGATTGGCTCCCAGAATTATCTGCTCCAGAATAGAATCGGAAAGTTGATACTGTTCCAGAGTTTCCAAGGAAAAGGGTTCCCGGTCATCCAGAATTTTTTCATCCTTTATAAGATAAATACCAAGCTGTTTGTTGACAATATATTGGCATGGATTGAAAAAAAACCGCAGCATGGATGGAAACTCAATTTCGGAAATTTCCGGGGCCGGCAATTCATCGGTAAAAAAGGGTTCCGGGTCTGTCCGGTTGCTTTGCAGGCTTAAGGCTCCTTTCAGATCCTGCTCGGAATAACTGAAAAATGGATTGGGCCGGAAATCCTGGAGTGAAGAGTCAAAATAGACAGGATGGAACGGCTGCAACTTCTGCTCTGTAAAAACATGCTGTTGGATATCACTGTTTTTCACTGAGTATCGGGTTTCAATATATTGAAGCAGTTCCGAAACCAGTACCGACGGCGGTATGATATTGTTATCCTGAACGCTTTTCCCGATATAGCTGA
>CAMBQS010000142.1 GCA_945870015.1 Desulfocicer vacuolatum DSM 3385 | reverse complement strand
AAGAGAATCAGCAGAATCATTCTGGTTCTGAGCTTGAAGTAATTCCGCTTCCAGTTCATCGACGGAAATAGTATCAAGAGAAATGGATAGTAGAGAACGGATATCACTCGGAGATATCTCATCACCTGGAAGGCCGTTCATATCCTGATCAATGGCACTCTCCTCAAGGGAAATATTTCTCAGCAGGTTGTCAATTTCCTCCTTCTCTTCTGCTTCCTGATGGTTTTCCGATTGAAGTAATTGATCAACATCATCCTGTGAGAAAGAGTCTGACTCAATATGTTGATTTTTTGATTCGACCATCGTTATTGCTCTGCCCACTATTTGCTTTGACGTGGAACAATCAATACAGGTTACTCCTGATAATACATTCGAAGCCTGTTTTTTAATTTGATCAAGGCGTTGGTGTGGATTTGGCAAATCCTTGATTCGGTTAATTTCAGTATCGTACCGATTTCATTCAGTGTCAATTCATCCTGATAATACAAAGAGATTACGAGTTGTTCTTTTTCCGAAAGTGTCCGGATCGCTTTTGCTACTTCCTGTTTTAACTCTTCTCTGAATAGTCTTCGGGATGGGTCTTCTTTACTTTTGATTTTTTCCTGAAATGTATTCTGGGCAGAGGATTGATTGTCTTTATTTTTAATAAACTCGTCCATGCTGAGCAGTGCAGCGCCATGAATATTGGAAAGTTGTTTGAAATAAAATTCAAGATCCATTCCGAGTTCTTTGGCGATTTCCCAATCTTCTGCAAAACGGCCTTCACGGGTTTCGACAGAAGTGACGGCCTTTTCAATATCCCGAATTTTTTTCCTCATGGATCTGGAATACCAGTCCAGACTTCTCAGCTCATCCAGTATTGCACCCCTGATCCGGAATTCAGCATAGGTTTCCAGGCTAACATCCCTTTCCGGATCAAATTTGTCAATTGCATCGATTAGTCCAAGACAACCGGCACTGATCAGTTCATCAAAAACAACTGAAGATGGAAGCCTCATGGCCATTTTGGCCGCGATACGTTTGACCAAAGGCGCATGTCTGACAATCAACTCCTCCCTTTGAATAGGAGTAAGTCTTTGGTTTTTATCGGTGGAGACTGTTTTAGTATAGTGTTCGATCATTGTTCGATGTATTGGATCAGATAGCCATTCCAGATGCTGTTTTGTAATCGATAAAACGTTTTAAAAAAAATTTGATATTTCCTTCCGCGCTCAATCTGGCCGGAGATTTCAGAAGCTCCTCCGCCAGATTTTGAAAACAGGTGCTGGATATTGCAGACGGGTACATTTCAATAACGGTACTGCGGTTCATCAGCGCCTGTTTCAGCAGATGATCTGTCGGCAGGTAGCCGATATATTCGAGAACCACATCATTGATGAAACGTTCGACAGATTTGCTGAGCGTGTGATAAACCATCTTGGCCTGCATTTCATTTCGGACCATGTTGATCAGTATTTTGAAATAATTCATTCCATGCTGGGTGGCCATTACTTTAATCATCGCATAGGCATCTGTAATGGAGGTTGGTTCGTCGGTTGCCACGATAATACATTCATCCGCAGCCAAATTAAAATAGATTACATTGGAGGAGATTCCCGCCCCGGTGTCGATGAGAAAGATATCGACCATTTCATCCAGGGATTCAAATTCACTCAGGATATTCAATTTCTGGCCTTCGGTAAGATGGGTAAAATCTGTAAAGCCTGATCCGGCCGGAATGATTCGGATTCCCTCTGGTCCGTCTGCCATGACTTCAGATAGTTCTTTTTCACCGTTGATTACATGTCCCATATGGAAATGGGGATGAATCCGGAATAATATGTCAATATTGGCAAGCCCGAGATCTGCATCCAACACAATAACCTTTTTGCCCAGCCGGGTAAATGCAATGGCAAGGTTTCCAACAATATTTGTTTTTCCTACTCCACCTTTCCCGCTGGTCACTGCGATGACCCTTGGAAAGGTGAGTCCTTGGGATAGCGGATGAGGGGTTATACTTGCTTTTCTTTCCTGCTGGTGAATTTGGGTTTTCATAATTTCACGTAAACGGTTTGCCTGATCCAATTTTTATTTCCCCCCATTTTCTGTATTCTATGATAAATAGCGGCTGCGGTTTAATATCAGCCTCGAAATATTTCGTTTTGTTGCAAGGATAATATCGTCCGGCACCTTCTGACCGGTTGTCACAAAGGAGATCGGAAGCGAATAGTCGAGAATCTGGTCAAGGATTCCACCTCGCTGCCTGGTTTCATCGATTTTTGTGAATATGTATGTTTGCGGGTTCAGGCCGGAAAAGTATTTAACCGCATCTTTCATATCCGGCTGTTTGGTTGTCGCACTTAAAACCAGATGGCAGGAACCTGAAAATTTCTCACCCAGAAGAGAGACAAGCTCGGCCATTCTTTCTTTATCCAGGTGGCTGTGCCCTGCTGTATCCACGAGAACAAAATCCCTGCTTTTAAATTTATGAATTGCAGATGTTATATCTTCTTTTGAAAATGCAGTCAGACAAGGAATCCCGATAATGGATGCGTAGGTTTTCAGTTGTTCAACCGCACCGATCCGATAGTTATCAACAGAAATCAGTCCAACCCTTTTTTTTTGCTTTAAACAGAGATCGGCAGCCAGTTTGGCAATGGTAGTGGTTTTACCAACACCGGTCGGACCGATAAGAACAGCAAACTTTGAGGCTCCGGAAGATTTTGGATCAACACTTGTTTGAAACGGATTGGATACGGTAATGGAATCAAAAACAGATTTGTAAACCTGTTTTGCAATTTCAACATTTTCAAGAATTTGATTTGCCGGATTTTGAAACACTTTATGGAAAAAAAGATTAACCCGTTTTTCAGAGATACCGGATCGGATGAGGCTGGAGTACATCTTGAAACTGTCCGGGCAGCTTTGAAAAGCTTCCGGAAGTCCATTGGGCTGAGCAAGCAGAAACAGCATCTCTTTTATGCTTGCGATTTCTTCCCGGATGGTTTTTGAATTTTTCAGATAACTTGCTTCCGCAGACTGGTCTGGAAGTGCCGTAATTTCGAATTGATCTTTCCCGTATGGATCAAAGGTGTTTTTTCGAATACATTTTGTAGACAGTATCATCGCATTCGGGCCCAGTTCTTTTTTGATCTTACTGACCCCTTCCTGAATACTTTTTGTTTGATATTTCCTAACGACCATGCCGTAACATTACCTTACCGGTTGATTTAACATGAATGTTCTGCTGAATTTCAGCATGCGAAAAAACAAATACAGATGGCGCAAATTGTTCAACAATCTTTCTCAGGTGACGCCTTAATACAGGAGAACAGAGAATGATCGGCTGAATGCTGACCGCCATAATTTTTTCGATCTCCTCTTTAATGGAACCGATAATTGAATCCACGACCTTGGGTTCTGCAGCAAGGAATGATCCATGCTCCGTATGCTGTATGGATTTTGATAGAACATTTTCCACTTCCGGATCAACAGTGATAACCGGAAGCACCCCCTCATCCTGAACATAGGGACTTAACATGGATCTGGCTAATTTTTGCCTCACATATTCGGTGAGCAGATCCGGATCCTTGCTCTTTGCAGCATAATCCGCAAGAACTTCGACAATCGTTAACAAGTCCCGGATGGAAACTCTTTCCCGTAGAAGATTCTGTAATACTTTTTGAAGAATGCCAAGGGGGAGTAAAGCCGGAACCAGTTCCTCAACCGCTTTTGGATAGGTTTTTGCCAGATTGTCAAGAAGATGTTGAACTTCCTGTTTTCCCAGAAGTTCCGATGCATTATTCCGGATCACTTCCGTAAGATGGGTAGCAATAACCGTAGCATTGTCAACAACAGTGTATCCATTAAATTTGGCATCCTCCTCCCTTTCCGGTGGAATCCATAATGCCGGAAGGTTGAATGCCGGCTCTGTAGTGGGAATTCCTTCTATCTTACGGGTTACATTACCAGGGTCCATAGCCAGGAGATGATTTACCATTAGTTCTGAACCGGCCATCTGGACACCCTTAATCAGCAGTCGATATTCAGAAGGCTTTAATTTAAGGTTATCACGGATATGAATCGGCGGAATGATGATTCCAATCTCGGTTGCAAACTGTCTCCGGATGGCTCGAATTCTACCCAAAAGATCACCGGTCTGCTCACTGTCAACCAGCGGTATCAATCCATAACCAACCTCAAGTTCCATTGCATCCAGCGTTAATAAGTGCTCCACTTCTTCGGGTCCGGCATGTTCGGTTTTTTCTTTACCAGCTTCTTCCGGAAGCATTTCTTTTTTCTTTTTCCCTGCGATATTGTGATAATAGAAAACCGTTCCAACAAGTATAAATGAGAGTGTCACAAAGGGGAAAGCCGGTAATCCGGGAACCATCCCGAGCATAAAGACGACAATCGCTCCAATATAAATCGGGTTTGGGGTGGAAAAAATATGTTTTAAAAATTCTTTGCCCATTCGATCTTCTGAAGCAGCCCTGGATACGAGGAGACCGGCGGAGGTTGAGATAATGAGTGCCGGGATCTGGGTGACAAGACCATCACCAACCGTCAGCAGGGTGTATATTTTTGCCGCATCTATCATGCTCAGGCCTTGTTGAAACACACCGATGACAAATCCGCCGATAATATTGATTGCAGTGATAATAATTCCGGCAATGGCATCCCCGCGGACAAACTTGCTTGCACCATCCATTGCGCCATGGAATTCCGACTCTTTTGCAATCATTTTCCTTCGTTCACGGGCTTCGTTTTCATCAATCATGCCTGCATTCAAATCCGCATCAATCGCCATCTGTTTGCCGGGCATTCCATCCAGTGTAAACCGGGCGGCAACCTCAGCGATCCTGCCGGAGCCTTTGGTGATAACAATAAAATTAATCAGGACCAGAATGATAAAGATGATCATTCCGATGACATAATTACCCCCGACAATAAAGCTGCCAAATGATTTGATAATGGCTCCTGCAGCGAGGTCTCCTTCACTCCCATGCATAAGAATCAGACGGGTGGAGGCAACATTCAGCGAAAGGCGGAACAGGGTAATCACCAGCAGGACAGATGGAAAAATTGAAAATTCCAATGGTGAAACCGTATACATGGTTGTGATGAGGATAATGATTGCTATGGTTATGTTCAGGGCCAATAAAAGATCCAGTATTACCGGATGGAGCGGTAACAGCATTGCACAGAGGATACCAATCACGGTAACCACCATAGCCATGTCTGCGGAGTCTTTTACAATGTCCTTCAGTGTTCTGATGATTTCGCTTTTCATCCAATGCTCCTGCTTTCATCGCAATACAGATAAAGGTCTATTGGAATTTGTCTGGTACGGGTCGACCATATTTTGACATCCATGTTAAAACTATGACGTATCATTACCCTGCAGTGCTGTTTGTCCATGTTCAGAATATAAGGCGTTACGAGGTTTTCCCTTTAAGTTTATAAACATATGCGAGCAGTTCTGCGACAGCCTGAAAGAATTGCGCCGGGATTTCATCTCCGATATCGATTAACTTATACAAATTTTGAGCCAACTCTTTGTTTTCAATCACAGGGACATTGTGTTCGTATGCAACTGTCTTTATTCTCTCTGCAATCAAGCCTGCACCTTTTGCGACAACCTTGGGCACATTCATTTTGGAGGCGTCATATTGGATAGCGATTGCCAGATGAGTCGGGTTCGTGACAACAACATCGGATTTCGGGACTTCCTGCATCATCCTTTTTCTTGCAGCCTGGTACTGGAGTGTTTTGATCCGTGATTTCACCTGAGGATCACCTTCGCTTTGTTTGGATTCTTCTTTTATTTCCTGCTTGGTCATTTTCATCTGTTGCATGAATTGCCATCGTTGAAACAGATAATCCAGAATCGCCAAAAAAAACATTGCTATGATGACCCAGAAGAAAATTTTAAAAGCGATCCGCAAGGTGTATAAAAGGATATGGTCGATACTTGTGCTGTACAGCATTTTGATTCTGGATGTCTCGTCTTTGACAATATACCATGAAATCAGTCCAATGATCGCCAGTTTGAAAATGGATTTGATGGCCTCGAAAAATGATCTGGATGAAAACAATCGTTCAAAGCCTTTAATGATGCTTATTTTGCTCCATTTGGGTTCAATCGCTTTCAGGGCGATCACGAAGCCGACCTGGACAAATCCACTCAGCATGGCCATGATAAAGACGGCTGTAAAAATGGGAGAAAGAATAATAAGCATTCGAAATCCGAATTTATGGATCAACGATATACACTGAATGAGGTTCATTTCCGGTATATGGTGGAATGTAAAACTGTGCCGCATGACGGAAAGGAATTCTTTGTAATAGAAAAAGCCGAATCCGTACAGTGCAAGCAATCCGGAAAGCAGAACCAGAACAGACTGAATCTCGATGCTTTTTACGACCTGCCCCTCTTCTCTGCTCTTTTGGAGTTTTCGCGGGGTGGCTTGTTCGGTTTTTTCCTGAAAACTATCTTCTGCCATTGGATATCCTGTTACTTAGAACCCAATAAGGTTAGAATGTTGATGAATAGATGTGGAAGCTGCAATAGGTAGGAGCGGGATACAATGACGATAATCTGGAGGGTGATTCCGAAAAAGAAAAGGCCGACAACAATCTGTATGGGAAAAGCAGCAATCAGGATATTCATCTGTGGTGAAAATTTTGCACTCAGACCAAAGGCGGTGCTGACAAAAAGCAGTGCGACAATTGCAGGGGCTCCGATTTTCAAGGAGATGATAAAGATGTCCGACGAAAGAGTCAGGAACTTCATCAATAACTCTTTTTTTAAGGAAATCATTCCCATATCAATAAGCTGAAAACTTTCTGCCAGAGCATATATCATAATGTGATGGCCCCCCAGAAGCAGAAAAACAAGAAGCACCATCCAGTATCCGATTTCATCAAGGATGGATACCTGACCTCCGGTCTGCGGGTCTATAACATTAATCATGGCAAATCCCATTTGAAAGCTGATAAGTTGTCCTGCAAGCTGAACGGCTGATAAAAACATGCGGACGCTCAACCCGAGGATTGCTCCGATGATCAGTTCGGAAACCATAAAAACAGTAAAACCGACAATGGAATCGGGAAAATACAGAGGATCTACTTTTACGACGGTATATAATCCCAAGGAGATTACAAGTGAAAGGCCGGCTTTTACAAGCCCTGGAAGTACCTGGGTTCCGAAAATCGGGAACAGGAAAAGGACCACACTGACCCGCGTCAGTACGAGCAAAAAAATTTTCCATTGATCCGGTGAAATATCGATTATTTCAGTCATGTGTATTTGATCAGTGTAAATAACGTCCGATAGAAAGCTACCGGATATACATGGGAATATTGGCGATAATCTTCTGCGTAAAGGTTGTCAGCTTTTCCAGCATCCATGGTGCAAAAAAGAGGAGACCCAGAAAAACAGCAAGAATTTTCGGAATAAAGGAGAGTGTCATTTCCTGAATCGATGTCACAGCCTGGAAAACGCTGACCAATAGCCCGACAATCAGTCCCAGCCCAAGCATCGGCATGGAAACGATAATGGTAAGGATAATGGCTTCCTTTGCAAAATTAACAACAAATTCAGGTGTCATATCATGAACATCCCAAAACTGTTCAGCATGGACCCGACAATCATATGCCATCCGTCTACAAGGACAAACAGCATCAGTTTGAACGGGAGAGATATCATAATCGGAGGCAGCATCATCATTCCCATGGACAGGAGAACACTGGCCACAACCATATCGATTATTAAAAAAGGGATATACAGGACAAAACCGATAATAAAAGCGGTTTTGAGTTCACTGATCACAAAAGCCGGTATCAGCGTGAGCAAAGAAAGATCATCCGGTGTCTGGGGGCGTTTTACCTTGGATGCCTTGACAAAGAGAGCCAAATCCTTTTCGCGTGTATTTTTCAGCATGAATTTCCGCAAGGGAGCTTGTGCTTTGGTAAAGGCCTCCTGATAGTTCATCTTTTCATCCAGATACGGACTCAGGGCGTTTTGATAAATATCCTGCCACACAGGGGTCATGATAAAAAAGGTCAGAAAAAGGGAAAGACCGATTAAAATCTGGTTGGGAGGGCTTTGCTGGGTGCCGATTGCCTGACGGAGAAAGTGAAAAACAATCACGATTCTTGTAAAAGAAGTCATGAGAATCAGAATGGCCGGAGCGAGTGAAAGGATGGTCAACAGCGCAACGATTTCAAGTACAACCGCAACCTTTCCCGGGTCATCTGTTTTTT
>CAMBQS010000141.1 GCA_945870015.1 Desulfocicer vacuolatum DSM 3385 | reverse complement strand
CCGCAGTGATGATGCTGACCTGAGGAGAGTTGAGATAACTGATACAGCTATAGACAGTAGAGGTTTTTCCGGACCCGGTGGGTCCTGTGATGATCACCACCCCGCTGGGGCGGTTAAGGGCTTCTTCCCGGAATCTATCCAGCATCCGTGGATACATTCCGATCTTATTCAATTCAAGGATCTGTCCCTGTCTGTTCAGGAGCCGCATCACAATTTTTTCACCATGAATCGTTGCATAAAAGGAAGCCCGCAGATCCAGTTGAGTGCCTCCATGGTCAAAAAAAATTCTTCCCCCCTGATGCCGTCGTTTTTCTGCAATATCCGCCTTGCACATAATTTTCAACCGGCTGGTAAGGGCATGGGCGATTTCCGGAGGATGATCTTTATAATGAATCAAAATACCGTCTTTCCGAAAACGGATACGAAGGCGGTCGATCATCGGCTCGATATGGATGTCACTTGCTCCTTCTTCAACAGCGGCAATGATGATGGTATTGGTCAGCCCGATGATTGAATTTTCATCCATTTCAGTGGTACGTCTTGTTTTTGCTCCCTTTTGTATTTTGTTAATTGTATTGATAATCGAGTCTTTTAAGGCAATGGCAGGAATGATATTTTCTCCAAACACTTCTTTCGCACCCGCTATATCTTTTGGATCAAGAGGATCCGAGAATGCGATCAAAATACCGGCTTCTTCTTTATGGATCGGTACAAAATGATAGGTTTCAAACCATTTGGAAGGAGCTTTGGAGAAGAGGTGAAGGTCGATTTCCATTAATTCCGGTTCAATGCTGTTAAATCCCAATTGAAGGGACAGCACCTCGGTCAGTTTTTTTTCAGTGATGCAGTTTTGCTCAATCAGGATTTCTCCAATTTTTTTCTTGGCTTTTGACTCTTTCTGGATATCAAATGCAGCCTGTAAATTCGCTTCCGTGATATATCCCAGCTCAACAAACAGGCTTCCGATACGCATATTCAAGCGATTTTTTCGAATGGTGGTTTTCACCTGTTCATCTGTAATATATTTCAGCTCTTTCAAGACCTCGATAATCGGTTTGGCCGTTGAGAGTTTTTCCTGAATCCTTGCTGCATATTTGATCTTATCCGGTGTAACGTATCCGGATTCAACCAGAATCGAGGCGATTTCCCCATATTGATTTTTGATCGTATTGATATCGTTCATTAGTATGGTTACTTCCGGGTTAATTGACGGTATTTGATCCTTTTGGGTTGCTCCGCCTCAATTCCAAGGCGTTTTCTGCGGTCTTCTTCATAGTCCGAATAGTTGCCTTCAAACAAAATGGTTTTGCTGTCTCCTTCGAACGCCAGGATATGTGTGGCGATTCTGTCCAGGAACCATCGGTCATGGCTGATGATGACAGCACACCCGGCAAAATGTTCCAAAGCCTCTTCAAGCGCTCTCATGGTATTAACGTCGAGATCGTTTGTCGGTTCATCCAGCAGGAGTACATTGGCACCCTGTTTCAGCATCCTGGCCAGGTGAACGCGGTTGCGTTCTCCCCCTGAGAGCATTCCGACTTTTTTCTGCTGATCGGAGCCGGAAAAATTGAAACGGGCAACATAGGCCCTGGAATTCACAGAACGGTTGCCAAGTTGAATCATTTCCTGACCATCGGATATCATCTCCCAGATATTTTTTTCCGGATCCAGTACATCACGGCTTTGGTCCACATAAGCAATCTGAACAGTGTCTCCAACCCGGATGGATCCGGAGTCCGGCGATTCCTGCCTGGTAATCATCCTAAACAAGGTTGTTTTACCAGCTCCGTTTGGTCCGATAATGCCGATGATTCCACCAGGGGGAAGCTGAAAGGACATGTTTTCAACAAGCAACTGACTGTCATATTCTTTCGTGATATTCTCTGCTTCAATGACAACTTTTCCCAGGCGGGGACCGGGCGGAATATATATTTCCAGTTCTTTGGACAGATTTTCGTTTTCCTGATTCAGCATTTGTTCATAGGAAGAAATACGGGCTTTTGATTTGGTTCGTCTGCCTTTGGGGGACATGCGAATCCATTCCAGCTCCCGCTGGAGGGTCTTCTGCCGGTCGGATGTGGTTTTTTCTTCCTGTTTCAGCCGATTCTGTTTTTGCTCCAGCCAGGAAGAATAATTGCCTTTCCATGGAATTCCATGCCCGCGGTCCAGTTCCAGAATCCATCCTGCAACATTGTCCAGAAAATATCGATCATGAGTGACAGCGATGATCGTCCCGGCGTATTGCTGTAAATGGTTTTCCAGCCAGGCTACTGATTCGGCATCCAGGTGGTTGGTCGGTTCATCCAGAAGGAGTATGTCCGGCTTTTGAAGCAGCAGGCGGCAAAGCGCAACCCTTCGTTTTTCACCTCCGGAAAGCACATTCACCGGTTTATCACCCTCAGGGCATCGCAGGGCATCCATTGCCATGGTCAGGCGTGAATCCAGATCCCATGCATCCAGATTGTCCAGCTTTTCCTGAACCTCTCCCTGTCGCTGAATCAGTCTGTCCATTTCCTCGTCCGGCATGGGTTCTGTAAATTTTTCATTGATATGATTGAATTCATTCATGAGATCAACGAGTTCCTGGATACCTTCTTCAACCACCTCTTTTACTTTTTTGTTTTCATTCAGCAGGGGTTCCTGCTCCAGAAAACCAATTGTATATCCTTTTGATAAAACGGTTTCTCCGTTGAAATCCTTATCAACGCCTGCTAAAATTTTAAGAAGCGTGCTTTTTCCGGACCCATTCAGCCCTAACACACCAATTTTGGCACCATAAAAGTAGGAAAGTGAAATATCTTTCAGGATCGGTTTTTTATTATGGAACTTGCTAACCTTGATCATTGAATAGATCACTTTGTTGGGATCATTGCTCATAGACGTCTGTCTCTCCTGGTTGTTTTTTTTAATATTGAATTATTTTTCTATTCGTTGGATCGTTTTTATTATTGTTCTGCTACCAGCGAGCCGCTCTATATGAATCGTGGTAACATCATAAGATACTTTTTCACTCACATGGTAATCGATACTATCATTTGCAGGCAATAAATTCAATATATTATTCAGTGAATATCATGATTGGATCCATACCCCAGGATCATTATGCGGACTTGTGTGTGGAGTGATTATGATAAATCGCGTAATTATTATGTAAGACTTTTATTTTCAGATAAAAATAAAAGTTTAATGCATAATTTTGAAATAAAAATATAGAACAACCATTAAAAATCTTGACTAATTAAGAGTATGACTGTATTATTCACAAAAAATATGATCGGATGAATCGTGGCCGGAAGCAACGAGAAACGATGGGAGAAAACCATGGCAGGTCTGGAGAAGACTGAGGCACGGAAAATAAAAATTCTGGAAGGCGCAGCAAAAGTGTTTTCAAAAAAAGGATTCCAGGATGCAACCATCTCAGAAATTGCCAAGACATCCAGAACATCGGAAGCCTCTATCTATGATTATTTCACAACCAAAGAAAAATTGCTTTTTTCCATTCCTCTGGAATTGATGAGACAACTGTATGAGGTTATGGAATATCATTTAAAATTGATCCGGGGAAGCATCAACAAAGTTTATGCAGTGATGAACATTCAACTTATGTTCTATCAGGAGCATCCGGAGTTCACGGCAGTTCTGCTGCTGATACTCAAGCACAACCGGAAATTCATTGATACGGAGAGCCATAAGGAAATCCGGAAAAATCTTCGGATTTTTGATCAAATCATTGAAGAGGGTATCCAGTCCGGTGAGTTTCGGCAGAACATCAATCCATATTATGTGAGATCCATATTTATCGGTACAATGGAGCATATTGTGATCAACTGGCTGATGGTTGGGAATCCGAAAAATTTAATGGATGCGTCGGATCAGTTGTTCGATATGTGTGTAAGGCTTTTGCAGAAAGATGAAAAAATACCGGTTTGTTCGTTTATGGCGGATCACCAGCATGGTTCAGAAGTTCAAGCAGTAAAGGCTGAATCATAACCAGGATCGGTAATGGTTGTTCAAACGTTTCTGAATTTTATAGGGTTAAGGGAATATAAAGATCTTTAGGGCAGAAGAAAAAAATGAAATCATTTAATATGAGGTAGTCGATTATGTATGTCATTGAGAGCAAAATCGATAAAAAATCAGATGAGTACAAAAAAAATTATGAGGCCATGGAAGTTCTGGTCGAGGATTTACAGAAAGAGATGAAAATTGCCATGGAAAGCCGATCGGGAAAGGCGCTCCAGCGATTGGAAGAATCCGGAAAGCTGCCGGTGAAGAAAAAGATGGAACTGCTTCTGGATAAAAACACTCCATTTCTGGAGATTGCACCTCTGGCTGCAAAAGGGCTGTATGATAAAAAAGTACATAAGGCCGGTTTTGTCGCAGGGATCGGGATGATAGAGGGAAGAGAAGTTTTGGTTTCCATCAATGATTCAACCATCAAGGGCGGATCTGCCTATCCTCTGACCGTGAAAAAAAGTCTGCGACTTCAGACCATCGCCATGGAAAACCGCCTTCCTGTGATTTCCTTGATTGATTCAGCGGGGGCGTATCTTCCCATGCAATCCGAGATTTTTCCGGATTATCAGATGGGAGGCAGAACTTTTTATAACCAGGCCATGATGTCCAAAATGGGTATTCCCCAGATCGCAGCGGTGATGGGTCTTTGTACGGCCGGTGGTGCATATGGTGTCGCCATGTGTGATGATATTGTTCATGTCAAAGGGCATGGGGCTATTTTTCTGGGCGGTCCTCCCCTGGTAAGAGCTGCTACTGGTGAAGAAGTGACGGCAGATGAACTTGGCGGCGCATATCTTCACTGCCAGGAATCGGGCGTATCAGACTATATTGCAGAGGATGATGCAGATGCCATTTCCATGATACGCAAGATTGTCAAAAACCTTCCGGAAAATGAAAAATCCCGTCTTTCCATGATGAAACCGGAACCACCGATTTATGACCCCAAGGAAATTTATGGGATCGTAAGCCGTGATGTTGTCGTTCCATATGATTGCAGAGAGATTATTGCAAGGATGGTTGACGGAAGCAGGTTCCTTGAATTCAAGGAGCTCTATGGAACCACACTGGTTTGCGGGTGGGCGCATATTCATGGATATCCGGTCGGCATTCTGGGGAACAACGGAATTCTGTTTCCGGAAAGCGCATTAAAGGCAACCCAGTTTATCCAGCTTTGCGATAAACGGAAAATACCCTTGCTTTTTTTACAGAATATCAATGGTTTTATCATTGGGAAGGCTTATGAGCAGGGCGGCATTACCAAAAACGGTCATAAGATGGTAAATGCCGTTTCCACCGCGTCCGTACCCAAGTTTACAGTAATTGTCGGTGCTTCTTTTGGCGCTGGCAATTATGCCATGTGCGGACGAGGATATTCACCTCGCTTTTTATGGATGTGGCCCAATGCAAAAATCGGTGTTATGGGCGGGACGCAGGCTGCGGATGTTCTGATTACAATTACCAACGATCAGAATCAGAGGCTGGGCAAGCCGCCGTTGACGGAAGAAGAAAAAATGTTTTTTAAAAAGCCTATCGAAGATGCAGCGGAGAAAGAAGGGAATGCCTATTACAGTACGGCAAACATTTGGGATGACGGTATTCTCGATCCAGCCAAAACAAGAGATACACTTGGACTCGCAATATCGGCGGCCCTGAATGCACCGATACGGGATGATGTATATGGTCATGGTGTTTTCCGTATGTAGGCAGTGATAACCAATGTCTTAAAAAGATGTAAAAGGATAGAAGAATGATCAAAAAGATATTGATTGCCAATCGTGGAGAAATTGCTTGCAGGGTAATTACTACCTGTAAAGAGATGGGGATCGAATCCGTAGCTGTTTATTCGGATGTGGATCAGAAAGCCCTGCATGTACTGATGGCAGACTATTCATATTGTCTCGGAGAATCTGAACCATCGAAAAGCTATCTGAACATTGATAAGATAATGGATGCTGCGAAAAAAAGCGGTGCGGATGCAATTCATCCCGGGTACGGGTTTCTTGCAGAGAACGCAAGCTTTGCAGCTCGTTGTGAAAAAGAGGGGATCATTTTTATCGGCCCTCCTGCCAGCGTGATTTCCGATCTGGGTGATAAAACCATTGCCAGGCAGATCATGATAAAAGGTGGTGTCCCGGTAACACCGGGGATGACACAAACCGAACCAGACCCTCTGGTACTGGCCCGGGAGGCAGATAAAATCGGATATCCTGTTTTAATAAAAGCGGCTGCCGGAGGCGGTGGAAAAGGGATGCGCATTGTGAAACATCCTGGAGATATGCAGGAGGCTTGTGCTGCTGCATCCAGTGAGGCTGCATCCGCATTTGGAAATGGTGCAATTTATCTGGAAAAGTATATTGAAAAACCACGGCATGTTGAATTTCAGATTTTGGCGGATGCCTTTGGGAATGTAATTCATCTGCTGGAGCGGGAGTGTTCCATTCAACGCAGGCACCAGAAAATTATTGAAGAGACGCCTTCTCCTGGGTTGACCCCATCTTTGCGTGAAGAAATGGGCAAAGCGGCTGTTGCAGCAGCAAAAGCATCCGGATATGTGAATGCCGGAACAATTGAATTTTTATTGGACAGGGAAGGACGGTTTTATTTTTTGGAAGTGAATACCCGGCTTCAAGTGGAACATCCGATTACGGAAATGGTTACGGGAATTGATCTGGTTCGTCAGCAGATTGAGGTTGCATCCGGCAAGAGACTTTCTCTGACCCAGAAGGATGTTTGCGGACGGGGTCATGCAATCGAATGCAGGGTTTATGCGGAAGATCCGGAAAAGGGGTTTTTCCCATCACCTGGAAAAATTCAATTTTTCCAGCAGCCAACAGGCCCGGGAATACGAAATGATTGCGGTGTCTATTCAGGAGTTGAGGTCCCGGTGGACTATGACCCGATAATCTCCAAGCTGGTCGCTTATGCAGAAGATCGGGAGAAAGCCATCGCGAAAATGATTAAGGCCCTTGGCGAATACGTTATTATAGGAGTCAAGACGCCTATCCCTTTTTTAATAGATGTTTTGAAATCAGAAGCATTTGCAGCCGGTGAAACCTACACTGATTTTATAGAGAAACATTTTGGGAATTGGTCACCTGAAGAGAAGGATATTGATATGGCTTTGATTTCATATCTAATGGATGAAATCGCCGGCAGGGATAAAGCACAGTCGCAAATGTTCAGTTCACAGGAAGCATTATCACCGTGGAAAACACTTGGGAACTTTCGACTGTAAAAAATCAATTTCAAGGATGGAGAATTGAAAATTGGATTATAATCTTGTCATAAACGATAAAACCTTTCCGGTAACCCTGGAGATTCAAGATAAAAATAGATGCGCTGTTTCTATAGGAGACAAACAGTTCTCAGTTGGATTTGACAGGATCGGGGAACATTTGCTTTCTCTTGATGTGAATGGTAAAAAAATCAATACCTACATTGCAGATACTCCGGAGGGAAAAGAGATATTTTTCAATGGCAAGTCGTATCTCGTCGTTGATGCGGATGCATTGGAACAGAGAGGCACGAAGAAAAGCGGTGGGGGAAAGTCATCAGATGAAGTTACTTCTCCCATGCCGGCAGTAGTGATTAAAGTCATGGTGAAAGAGGGAGACATGGTTGAAAAAGGGCAGGGAGTTGTCGTTGTATCTGCGATGAAAATGGAAACGACCCTGTTTGCTCCTTTTTCCGGTAGCATAACCAAAATCAATGTCCAGGCCGGTGATAAAGTGATGCCCGGTGTGATTCTGGTTGATATTGAAAAAAGAGAAGAGAATGCATAATTAAGAGAGGGCAGGATGAGTGAGAAAGATTTGCTGTACAATGTGAACAATAATATTGCCTATTTCAAGATCAACCGGGAAAAACACCGGAATTCGATCAGTGCCGAGACGGTCAGCCTTTTTTTGGATTATCTTGATCAGGCAGAGGAAGATCCGAATGTCCGGGTGGTCTGTATCACGGGTGCAGGTGAGAAAGCTTTCTGTTCCGGTGCGGATCTGGGGAATACGATGTCCGGTGAAAATAAGGTTGACCCGTTTCGCAATTATGCAAGGCTGCTGAAGAGGCTCTCGGGTTTTTCCAAACCAACCGTGGCAAGAATTAACGGATATTGTCTGGCAGGTGGAACCGGATTTATGCTTGCCTGTGATATTGTAATCGCCAGAGATGATGCAAAGTTCGGTACTCCGGAAGTAAATGTGGGACTTTTTCCGATGATGATCGGAGCGTTGATTTTT
>CAMBQS010000140.1 GCA_945870015.1 Desulfocicer vacuolatum DSM 3385 | reverse complement strand
GATACAGCTAACGATTGTATCACCAAATTTGTTATGCAGGGTTAAGTATTTTTTCAAGCTTTAAAAGATTCTGTCCTTCACCAACAGCAATTACCGTATCACCACCTCGGATGACGGTCTCAAAGGACGGGTTGAACATCATATCCCCTTCTTTTTTTTTGATTGCGATCAGGATGAGATTAAATTGTTGCCGGATACCGGAATCTTTTAAATGAACATTTGCCAGTTTTGAAGAGCTGCTGACAGGGATTTCTTCCATTTTGATATCTTTCCGCTGATGCTCAAAAGCCAGATCAAGAAAATTGGTAACGGTTGGCCGGAGAATCCGCTGAGCCATACTGACAGCGCCAATATCATATGGAGATTCTACTTTATTGGCTCCTGCAGCAATCAGCTTGGATTTGGCTTTATTGCTGCTGGCTCTTGCCATGATGAAGATATCCGGGTTCAATTGCCTTGCCGTGAGTACAAGAAAAACATTATCCGTATCTGTGCCTAAAGCCGCAACGAGCATTCTTGCTCTTTCAATTCCTGCCTGATGAAGATATATCTCTTCAGAAGCATCGCCGGCAATGTAAGGAACATTGTCCATTTCCATGGCAGGTATATGACCCTCATCTTTTTCAATCACCACCAGATCTACAGGTTTTGTTTTCAGGTTATCACACAAAACCCTGCCGATTCTTCCGTAGCCACAGATAATATAATGATTTTTCAATCCAAGAATTTTTTTATCCAAACGTCTCCTCCCCAGAATGGCTCTCACTCTTCCTTCTACAATGAATTTCATGATCGTGCCGCCAACATAAATAAAAAATCCAGTGCCTGAAAAAATCAATAGAATGGTAAAAACTCTTCCATAGCTGCCAATCTGTTTGATTTCGCCGTAGCCAACTGTTGTTACGGTAATTACCGTCATATAGAGGGAATCAAGGAGGCCCCAGTTTTCAATGTACATGTAGCCGGCAGTGCCAAAAGCAATGATAAAAATGCAAAGAAGCAGTGATATGATAAAATATTTTGTTGTTTCCAAGATGAAAAGCTTTCAGAATTAGGGTATAATAAAATTAAATTATGAATATTTTTCAGTAAAAATCAAGTGTTATTCAATTGTCGAGTAAAAGAATTCAGAATTTCAGTTCTGGAAATTGTTGTTTTGGAGCTGTAAAAGGTTTTTATCCGAATACCTTGACGAAACTACCTTATATAGAATAAATAACAACAGGTTTTTCTGATAAAAAAGCAAAGGAGCCAATTTCAAAACGATTGAAAAGCGTCACACCTGCGAAAGCCGATGTCCAGAAAAGAACTGAAAATATAGGATAGCGTCACGCTTTACTTCGTATCCGGCTTTCGCCGGAACTACAAAAACAGACTTTTGAAATTGGCTCAAAGGAGAAAATGAATAAAGAAAACTTGAAATATACCCGCCATCGCGAAGATATGGTTCAACGTCAGATCGAAGCTCGTGGCATTACGGATCAGAATGTTCTTGCGGCGATGCGTAAAGTTCCTCGTCATCTTTTTGTCAGCGAAGCATTGATGGATCAGGCATATGGTGATTTTCCACTTCCAATTGGTGAACAGCAAACGATTTCCCAGCCATATATTGTTGCAGAGATGACCCAGGCTCTGGAAGCAAAAAAAGATGACCGGATACTTGAACTTGGGACTGGTTCCGGCTATCAGGCCGCCGTGCTGGCGGATATTGTTTTCCGGGTATATACAATTGAAAGAAAACATTCATTGTTTGTTAAAACCAGAAAAATATTTGACAGACTGAAATATCATAACATCGTTACCCGGTATTCAGACGGCACAACCGGATGGAAAGAAGAGAGTCCGTTCGATGGAATCATTGTAACTGCGGGTGCACCTGAAATACCGGCGGTTCTGGTTAACCAGCTTGCGATAGGTGGCCGGATGGTGATCCCTGTTGGAGACAGACATTCCCAGGAGCTGATAAAAATTATCAGACAGCATGACGGAATTGAAAAAATTAGTCTTGGGGGATGTCGTTTTGTAAAGCTTGTGGGTGAATATGGGTGGGAGGAATGATTCTTTCATCTTTTTCATCAATAAAATATCCCTGCCATAGAAAGGCTTGTCTTTTGTGCAATTTCCTGCTTTTTTAATTTTGTAAACATCTGGATACCTGCTCAAAAACATTTGTTGAAAGATTTTCCTGGTTTTGAATACGTTCCAGTTCTTTTTTCATCAGTTGTTGCCGATTGGCAGTATACTTTTTCCATTGGGCAAATGGAGCCACCAGCCAGGCGGCAATTTGCGGGTTTGTTTTGTTTAACTGGATAATATGATTGCTGAGAAATGAATAACCACGTCCGTTCGGGTTGTGAAAATGTTTGGAATTGGATGCAAACGCACCAATGAGTGACCGGATATCATTCGGGCTTTTTGGATCAAATGCCGGGTGAAGCAGAAGGTTTTGGACATTATCCAGGGTTCCGTTCAATGGGGAAACTGCCTGCACCTGGAACCATGTGTTGATGATCAGCTTGTCGTTTTTATAGGTTTCATAGAAAGCGGAGAGGATTTCTTCTCTGATGGTATCTGTTTTACAATGTGCCAGATTGATAAAGGCGGCCTGTTTATCCGTCATGTTATTGGCTGAATAATATTGTGATTTTGCGAGGCTGATATAATCCGGCTGTTCCAGCGCACACAGATAGGAAAGGCAAATGTTTCGTAATGCACGCGCTGCTTTGCCTGAAATGGTCAGGTCATATGGGGTATTGTTTTTATTGGATTTGTACGTTGCAAGAAACTCTTTTTCCAGATGCGCTGCAATGTTCCTGCGGGCCTTTTCCCGGCATTCATGAATGATATCCGGATCGATCACATTCACTTTCTGGGAAAGATAGGTCTCACCCGGCAGCCGGAGCATTTCTGCGACCATGGCTTGATCCAGGGTGTTGTCTGTTAAAAGTGTTCGATAGGCTTCGGTAAAGGATTCACCAACTTTTTTTCGGTCATTTGAAAGCATTTCCAGCAACATGGTTTCTGCGAGTTTTTGGCAGGCATCCCAACGGTTAAATCCATCATGATCCTTTTTCATTAAAAAAAGAAGTTCTTTCTGGGTATATGGATAGGAATAGGTCACCGGCGCACTGAAATGGCGAAACAGGGAGGGTATGGGTTTCTGTAACACATGATCAAATGTAAAGGTTTGTTCTGTTTTCGTAATATTCACAACACCGTCTTTGGTTATCGACAGCGGAATATCAGACCCGTTTGGGTCAAGCAATCCCATGCGAAGCGGAATGACAAACGGTTTTTTTTCATGTGTCTCTGGTGTGGGTCGACAGGTCTGACGGACATGGAGTGAAAAGTTTCTGTTTTTTTCATCATATTCACCTGTCATGTCCACATGGGGCGTGCCTGCCTGGTGATACCAAAGTCTGAACTGGGAAAGGTCTTTTCCACTTGCATCTTCCATTGCTTTTGAGAAATCTTCAATGGTAACAGCTTGCCCGTCATGCCGGTTAAAATATAACTCCACTCCCTGAAAAAAATGATCGGTTCCCAGGAGGGTCTGGTACATCCCGATGATTTCAGCTCCTTTTTCATAAATTGTCAGCGTATAAAAATTGTCAAATGATTGAACTTCCTGGGGCAGCACAGCATGGGCGATTGGCCCGCTGTCTTCTTTAAACTGAAAAGTGCGAAGCTGGGTTGCATCCTCAATCCGTTTTACGACCGGACTGCCATGATCTGCACTGAATGAAGCATCCCGAAAGACCGTAAAACCTTCCTTCAGGCTCAATTGATGCCAGTCCCGGCAGGTAACCCGATTCCCGGACCAGTTGTGAAAGTATTCATGAGCGATCACATCACGAACACGGTCATGAGCTGCATCTGTTGCCGTTCCAGGGCTGGCCAATACACAGGAGGTGTTGAAGATATTCAAGCTCTTGTTTTCCATTGCACCCATGTTGAAATGGCTGACTGCAACAATATTAAAAATATCAAGATCATATACACGGTTATAGATTTTTTCATCCCAGGCAAACGCTTGTTTGAGGGACTGCATGGCATGGTCAATTTTATCCAGATCCTTTTCTTCAACAAATATTCGAAGTGCAACCCTGTTTCTATGCCTGGTGATAAATTCATCTTCCATGCATTGTAAATCTCCTGCTACCAGTGCAAACAGATAACAGGGTTTGGGATATGGGTCTTCCCATCGGGCAAAGTGCCGGTTGTTTGGTAATTTCCCATTTTCAGTGTTATTTCCATTGGACAGGAGGATCGGGCAGGTTTGTTGATCTGCTTCCAGATATACGGAAAATTTGCTCATGATGTCCGGCCGGTCCAGATAGTAAGTGATTCTGCGGAAGCCTTCTGCCTCACATTGAGTGCAGAACATACCATTGGACATATACAGGCCTTCAAGGGATGTATTGGTTTCCGGTTGAATTTCAACTTTCATATCTATGACAAATAGATTGTTTTCCATAAGAGAGATATGAGGGATGTACAGATTATTTTCATCAATTGTATATTCCGACTTGTTCATAAGCTGATGGTTCAAGGCAATGGAAGTGAGAAAAAGATCCTTGCCATGAAATATCAAAGGTTTGGTCGCATCGGGGTTGCATGCCTTGTTCGGATGCATTACCAACCGGGATGTTACAGTTGTTTTTTGTGGTTCCAGTTTGAAACGAATTTCAGTTGTATCTATCCAATAATCAGAAGATCGATAGTCTTTGAGTCGGATGGTTTTTTTGGGTGGAAAGCTCATGGGAATTCCTTTATTTGTATTAGGAGGGTCAGGAATTTACAATTTTTGAGGCTTTTTGTGCCTGCTGAGAAAGCAGACCTCCTGACAAAGGGAAAGGTCAGGAGGCATTGGCTTTATTATTTTAATAACAGTAACAGGAAGTTATGCGGCCATTGTGCTTTTGATACATGTTACAACGGGAAAGAGCCATGATCAAAAAGGAATATCATCTTCCGGCGGTTCGATTGGAGGCGGGCCTCCGTGAAAGCCACTCTGATCATAGCTGTCCTGATAACCGGTTTGATTTTGTCTGACTTGTGAAGCACTATTGGCTGTACTGCTCCCCTGATAAGAGCTGTCTCCTTTGCTACCAAGAAATTGCACTTTATCGGCTATAATTTCAGTCGTATTTCGAGTGATACCGTCTTTTTCCCATGATCGGGTTTGTATCCGCCCTTCAACATATACCTGTTTTCCTTTTGAAAGATATTTGGCACAAGTTTCCGCCAAACCTCTATAGGTAACAATCCGATGCCATTCGGTTTTTTCTTTTTTTTCTCCGGTGGTCTTATCCTTCCACTCCTCAGATGTCGCGATGGTGAAATTCGCAACAGCGGTGCCATCTTGAAAATATTTTATTTCCGGATCCTTGCCAACCCTGCCTACAATTATCGCTTTGTTAATCCCTGCCATACTCAACCTCCTGTGATTGATCTTTTTCCTGTATTCGTAAAAACGTAATTTGTTAGTAAATTTGAAAAAATGTTGTGGATGGAAATGAATTACTGGATTAGATACATAAAACCAATCCCTGTGTCAATCAGAACACAAGATATCCATGATTTTATTTCTGCTTGTTAGATTTCTTGTTTTAATGATAATGAAGTTGATTTTATGTATTGTATGAGGAGTATTGGTTTATGCCCAATTCAAGCGCATATGAGAAAAGAGTCCGGAGAAGAATTACAGGGCGCACCCAACTGTTTTTTGCAGCCGTAATTCCAGGCCTTGAAGATTTGACATATCATGAGATCCTTTCCTTGCCGGTTGGAACGGAAGATGTCACCAAATTACAGGGGGGTGTTTTATTCCGGGGAAAGGTTCATGTCGGTTATAAAGCGAATTTGCATGTAAGAACAGCAAGCAGGATACTCATGCGGATTGTTGAATTCAAAGCGACAAATTTCAGACAGTTGAAAAAAAAATTGTCTGGAATTGAATGGGAATTATATTTCCAGCTCAATATGGCCCCGTTGATTAAGGTTTCCGCCAGACATTCCAGGCTTTTTCATTCAGATGCAATTGAATCCTGTTTTCAGGATGCAATCAGGTTTCGGTCCGAGCTTCTGAACCTGGATACACAGATGCCGGTTACGAAAAATGTTCAGCATACTTTATATGTCAGAATATCAGATGATGTTTTTACCGTATCCATTGACAGCAGTGGAGACCCTCTTTACAAGCGCGGATTGAAAACCCACGCTGCCCTGGCGCCTGTTCGGGAAACAATTGCAGCCGCAACTCTTATGCTGGCAGGATATTCCGGCGCTTCAATTCTGGCGGATCCCATGTGCGGTTCTGGTACATTCTCTCTTGAAGGTGCGATGATCGCCAATAAAATACCAGCAGGCTGGTTCCGGAAATTTGCCTTTGAGGCATGGCCCTGTTTCCGGCCGGAAATGTGGAATCATATCCGGCGAGAGGCAGCGGAAAAGATAGTGTGTCTGGATCAGGGGTTAATTTTTTCATCAGACACGGATGAAATCGCATGCAGGAGACTGGCAGATGCAATAACGGAAAATGGATTTCGAAATACGATTTCCGTTTTACATCGGAACTTCCTTGATATATCAGGAACGGATTTTCCCTCTCCGGCAGGTCATGGAGAGGAAGGACTGGTAGTGATCAATCCGCCGTATGGGATTCGGATCGGAACTCCAGCTAACAGTAAAATTTTTTTGAACACGATCCTGAAAAAATTATTCCATGATTTTTCAGGATGGAGGTTTGCTTTGATTGTTCCCCAGGATATGATCGGGAAAAGTCCGTTGCTTCCGATGAAAACCTATCCGTTTTCTCATGGAGGCGTAAACCTCGTCATCGCCTTGGGGCGTGTAATTAAAAACCACTTGATTGAATAAAACATCCACTATCATTGATATCCGGTGATTCCGTATCCGTATAATCTGGAACCCCACCGGCTTCCGGATCTGAGATACTGATCATGGTCAGGCCGGCTGCGCCATCGCCGACAATGGTCATATCTCCGGTTTGATTCACAGCGATATCACTTGCAAATCCCGCTGTATCATAGGCAAGAACAGGGTCGAAATCGACCGGGAGGGTCGGGTTCGACACATCAATCGCCCGGATGCCTTTGTCTCCGTCGGCAATATAAGCATAAACCGTATTGGTAGAAGCTTCCCGGATCCAAACCCTTGAAGCATCTCCGGGAGTGTCAAAAGATCCCACAAGCGTGGGTAAGGAAGGGTCGCTGATATTGATGACTTTTAATCCTTTATCTCCATCCGCCAGAAATGCGTATTTATCAAAAACAGTAACTGCTTTGGTATCTCCATCCGTATCCAAGGTGCTGACGAGTGTTCCGCCGGTGATGGTGTCACTTGAATCAAGCTGGATGATTTGAAGACCTGCGCTGCCGGCGGCAACATACAAATAATACGTAATGTTCGGAGCGGACCCCTTGCTGGTGAACAGGACATCTTTTGCGGTCCCGCCGGGAGGCGGCGCAATCGTGTCAAGCAGTGTGGGTGGGTTTGACGGATAGTCATCAGATTTTTCACGGATCTTCATGATTCGCAACCCATTTTCTCCGTCTGCAACAAACGCGAAGGAGCCGGAAGAATCCAGATCGACGCCCCGGCTGTCGTTCAGTTCTGTATCGGTGGTGAGACCGGTATTTGTCGGGGTTGTCTTGTTTGTGACATTAATAATTTGCAGCCCGCTGGATCCATCTGCGATAAATGCAAAAGAATATGTGGTTGATCCGGAAATATTATTGTTGTAATGAACTACTTTTATATCCTGGGCTTGGCCAGGGGTTTCCAGGAAGCCCTGGAAGCGGACGTTCTGGAATTCTGAATTCGAAACTAAATTTCCATAAACATTCGATACTTTTTCAAATTTCAAGATTCGCAAGCCTTCTCCGGATGAGCCGGAATCCAGTGTGTAACTGTAAAAGAAATCCCCTTCAATATTGACAAAAAACCGGTTTGCGCCGGCAACATGGTGCTGTATGGAGCTGACCAAGGATGGGGAAGAAGGTGAAGTTACATTGATTTTGGTTAATCCGGATTGAAAATCAGCTAGATAAATTGAATTGCCCGTGTCTGTATGTACGCTGTATGCATTGTTTAAATTTGTACTATATGTGGCCAGTTTTTGCGGGTTGGATCGGTTGGATACATCTAAAATTTCAAGGCCGCTGTTTCCGTCCGCAACATAAGTAACATTTCCTACTGTCTGGAGACTTCGGGCAAAGGTTTTTGGTGGTGTTTCGTCGTTCAAATCATAGTACTGGGTGGTTGTTAAATCTATTATATCATTGTA
>CAMBQS010000139.1 GCA_945870015.1 Desulfocicer vacuolatum DSM 3385 | reverse complement strand
CAATCCCTTCCGGAAACCTGTTTTCTTCCTAAGGAACTATACCGCATCATGAAACAGGGTGAAAAAGCCTCCACTTCCCAGGCTTCTGAATTTGAAAGGCATCAGCACTACCAAAGCGCCCTGGATCAGTTTGGTCAGGTGCTGTATCTCTGTGTCGGTTCTTTCTATACCGGCAATTATGATATTGCCATGGAGTGGAAGCAGAAGAACGATCCAAAAGACCGGTTTACAGTGATCGATACAGGGGCTGCTTCCGGCAGGCTGGGGCTTCTGGCGATTGCAACCGCCATGCATGCAAACCAAACGGATCATCCGGATCAGGTCAAAGCGTTTGCAAAACAGGCTGTTGACCAGTGCCAGGAGTATCTGTTTGTGGACTGCCTGAAATACCTGGCACGCGGTGGAAGAACCTCCAAAGCCAGCGCTTTTTTCGGTGACATGCTTCATCTCAAACCTGTGGTTTCACCCACGGCCCAGGGAGCCAAAAAAGTCGCCATGGCCCGAAACCAGGAGGATCAACTGAAAATTCTCCTGGAAAAACTGCATGCATCCCTGAATCCAAAATCCGCAGTTACTTTCCTGCTTCAGTATACGGACAATCCCGAATGGGTGTCTGAGACCGTTAAAAACAGAATCAAAACAGAATTTCCCTCATCCACCATCATGATCCGACCCCTTTCCCTGACCTCGGGAGTCCATACCGGGCCCGGCACTTGGGCGGTTGCATTTCTGCCTGTTTCTGGAGACATATTCCCTGACGGGTCAAAAACGATGAATTAAATATTATCCCCGGAATCCATTAAAATAACCATTTGTAATTTAGGCATATTGACTTGATCCAATCCGACTGTTATGGCACTAATTGATGGTGAAAAGCTGATATCCACATTTTTAACCCTTCTGTATGTGCCGATTTTCTATACCCTGTTTGAAGATGCTGTGCAGGGAGTCAAACGATTGTGGTTTTCGAAGGAAACACGTTTAAAAGGATCAATCAATGAATCTGAAAACCATCCGGATTGAACTTTCACCTGCCGAAATCCAGCGGATTTTATCCATTACGCTGGATGACGACAAGGAGGACAACATGAATAACAAAGAAATTTTAAAAAATGCGTTTCACTTTCACGGGCATATCTGCTGGGCCAGCGCGGCTGGAACCCGTGCCGGAATCATTGCGCTTCGGGAACTCGGGGTAAAACGAACCGGTTCATCCGGAGAGTTGCACTGTATCCTTGAAATCGGTGAAAACCATGGAGCGCAGTGCTTTGCAGACGGTGTCCAGTTCAGCACCGGATGCACGATTGGAAAAGGAAACATTGAAAAAGCCGGCTGGGGAAAACTGGCGATCACGCTGATCGACAAAAAGAATCAGAAAGCCGTTCGTGTGTCCTACAAAAACGGGCTGCATCACAAAAAAAATCGCCGAATCCAGCTTCATGAAAAAACGGGGCCAGGGCATCCCGCCCACGGAAATCCCGGAGCAGGAAGCCTGGGACATGGCGGACATCATCTGGCAAAGCCCTGAAACCGAGGTGCTTTCTATCGGCCCTGTGGAAGAATATGTGTGGGAGGACTTTGGCGAAATCATGGGTCTTGTCCCCTGCACCCAGTGCGGAGAACTGGTTTCCAAAGTGTATCTGAGACTTTCCGGTGACAAGGCGATGTGTATTCCCTGTTCGGGATACGAGCGCTAAGCAGGCGACCGTTAAAAAATGGAATCCGTGGAACACCAAGACCCAACTAAACACATCGAACGGGAAAAACCTGGAATCTCCATGTTGACCATGACCGGTATTTTCCTCAAATTAGGGGCCATCGGGTTCGGCGGCGGCATGGCGGTCATTGCCCTCATGGAACATGAGTTCGTCGCCAAACGGAAAGAATTCACAACGGAAGAATTTCTTCATGGCGTGGGGCTATCTCAGATTCTGGGGCCTTTTGCGCCCAATACCGCCTTTTTCTTAGGTTACAGGCGGCATGGACTTTGGGGAGCGATCCTGTCGGTTATCGCCTTTCTGACTCCTTCCGTGTCCATGGTGATTCTTCTTTCCTTTCTGTATTTCAGATATCACACCATTCCCGCCCTTCAAGGCGTCCTCGCCGGTCTTGGGCCTGTGGTTATCGCGCTTGTTTTTTCAGCGGCCTGGACCATGGGCCGAAAAGCGCTGAAAGGATGGCTTTCGTTTGTATTCGCATTGATAGGGGCTGCGGCAGGGATTTTTCGGATAAACCCGGTATGGGTTCTGCTTGTCGCAGGAACGGCCGGCCTTCTTATCGGAAGTCAGCGCATGAACCCGTCATCGGATGAAAAAAAACCGGATTCCGGAACCCTCCCCAAAAAACAAAAACCGCCGGGAAGTGGAACGGTTGTATCGCTTGCGGCCCCACTTCTGGCCAAAGGCGCGGTCATCTCCCTTCCTGCTCTGTCTTTGGCCTTTCTCAAGGTTGGGATGGTGTTTTTCGGAGGAGGTTTTGTTCTCATCCCCATATTGCATCAGCGCATCGTCGAGTATTACCACTGGCTGACGCCTTCGGAATTCATAGACGGGGTGGCCATCAGCAATCTGACGCCTGGCCCCATCGCGGTGTTGGCCACCTTTACCGGCTACCATTTACAGGGCGTGTGGGGGGCGGTTTTGGCGACCGTGTCCCTTTTTACCCCGGCCATGATTCTCATGGCCATCATTTCAGCCGGTTACAACTATTTCAAAGGATCGTCCCGCGCCAAGGATTTTCTTGCGGGGGTAACCCCCACGGTTGTGGGACTGGTGGCGTCCGCCTCGTTTCTTCTCTGGCATTCGGCCATCCCCTCATGGCGGGCACTGGCTCTCATGGTTGCCGCTCTATGTCTCTTGATCCGGTTCAAATGGCATCCCGCCTTTGTTCTGGCGTTTGGGGCCGGACTTGCGGCCACAGGGATAATTCCGTAAAAAACAACGTAAGGTTTTATCGTCACTTATTTTATAAATTTCAAACTGAAAGGATTCGAAACACAGCTTATTATCTCCGGAAGCAACACATAATTCTGAGGGTTGAAACAGCAACAGTCGTTTATAAAATTTTATTATTGACAAGATCATATGATATCGTTATATTCCAAAATAACGATATGGAGGCATTATGAGAGCGTTTATCAAGGTGATGAAAGCCCTATCTGATCCGAGTCGGGTGAAAATAATCAAGTTGCTCCAGGAGAGGGTGCTGTGTGTCTGTGAAATCCAGACCGCTCTGGGACTGGCCCAATCCACCACCAGCAAACATCTCAAAATTCTGGAAGATGCCGGTCTGATTACCTATTTTAAAGAAGGGTTATGGGTCAATTACCAGCTCGCAGACGGAGCCAGAAACCCCTATGCCGCCAGTCTGCTGGGGAACCTGCGGCATTGGCTGGAGGATGAAGCGGATGTGATTGCGTTGAAGGCAAGACTTCCGGAGATTCACCGCGAATCCATCTGCGGCAACTGATGTTTAAACTTGATATATCGTTATAATACGGAATCGTAATAAATAAACAACCGCCACACCGGATATTGAAACGTGAGGCTTCCGGGTAAAGGAGTTGAGTCATGAAAGAACGCACCAAGCTGTTTTGGATCATTGGCATTTTTGCTGCTGCCTATTATATCCCCTGGGACCATCCCGTAGTTCGGCAATCCGGACTGGAGGCCTTTATGATGCTTCAGGAATATGCACGGGAACATGTTCTGACCTGTCTGATTCCTGCGTTTTTCATCGCGGGCGCCATTGCCGTGTTTGTGTCCCAGGCCTCGGTGTTAAAATACTTTGGAGCCCAGGCCAACAAAATTTTATCCTATTCAGTGGCATCAATTTCTGGAACCATTCTGGCTGTTTGTTCCTGCACGGTTTTGCCGTTGTTTGCCGGAATCTATACCCGTGGCGCCGGCATTGGCCCGGCAACGGCTTTTCTCTATTCCGGACCGGCCATCAACGTACTGGCGATTGCTCTGACAGCAAAAATTCTGGGCTGGCAACTGGGTCTGGCACGGGCTGTGGGCGCTGTTGTTTTTTCCGTGGTAACCGGCCTGCTGATGGCCCTGATTTTCCGCAAGGATGATGCAGCCCGGACCGCCGGGCAGATCTATGTTCCGGATGAAGGAGCCAAAGAACGCACCCTGGTTCAGGATACTTTATACATTATGACCATGGTGCTGATCCTTGTATTTGCCGCTTTTGCCAAGCCGACACCCGGATCAACCGGTTTATGGCCGGCTGTTTTTGCCGTCAAATGGTACATCACCATTGCCTTGCTGATCATACTGGGCATCATGCTCAAAACCTGGTTCACCAGAGATGAATGTAAAAGCTGGGTGGAGTCCACCTGGAGTTTTATGAAGCAGATTTTTCCACTTCTGGGCGGCGGTGTGCTGGTTGCCGGTTTCCTGCTGGGCCGTCCCGGCCATCCGGCCCTGATTCCCGAACAGTGGGTTCAGTCTCTTCTGGGAGGCAACTCCATCTGGGCCAACCTGATCGCCGCTGTGGCCGGAGCGCTGATGTACTTTGCCACCCTGACGGAGGTGCCCATCCTGCAAGGTCTGATCGGATCCGGAATGGGTCAGGGTCCGGCATTGGCACTGCTGCTGGCCGGGCCGGCGCTGAGTCTTCCCAATATGCTGGTAATTGGCAGTGTTATGGGTGCAAAAAAAACAGCGACTTTTTGCGGCATCATCGTGATTCTGTCGACCATTGCCGGGATGCTTTATGGTGCATTTTTCGCATGAACAAGCAACAGGAGGATGAATGAAAAAACGGCTTATTCAAACGCAACAAAAGAAAGGAGTGTCTCAATGAAAATAAAAGTGTTGGGTCCTGGCTGCTCCAAATGCCGGCAAACGGAAAAAGTGGTCAGGGAAGCGGTTGCTGAATCCGGCGTGTCCGCGGATGTAGAAAAAGTTACCGATCTGATGAAAATTGCCGGTTACGGTGTGTTCGGCACGCCGGCAATAGTGATCGATGATGAAGTGAAATCAGTGGGCAAAGTCCCCAGCAAACAGGATGTTCTATCCTGGCTGAAAAAGTAAAGATACAAAATGTTGCTTTCCGGCTTTGTTTTTGAGTAACACAAGTCAAAGAGATATCTGTTTATAAAAAAAGTAAAACCCCTCAGGGAGGTTGCATGACCGATTCAACGATCAAACAATTGAGTTTTCTGGACCGCTTTCTGACACTATGGATTTTTCTCGCCATGTTTGTCGGCGTTGGCGGAGGGTACCTGTTTCCGGAGATCAAGAATTTCATCAATCGTTTTTCCGTAGGAACCACCAACATTCCCATTGCCATTGGTCTCATCCTGATGATGTACCCTCCGCTTGCCAAGGTGAAATATGAAAAACTCGGATTCGTGTTCCGCGATGTCAAGGTGCTGGCTCTCTCGCTGGTGCAGAACTGGATCATCGGTCCGATCCTGATGTTTCTGCTGGCGATTGCTTTTCTGTCCGATCGCCAGGAGTATATGGTGGGATTGATTCTCATCGGCCTGGCGCGCTGTATCGCCATGGTGATTGTCTGGAATGATCTGGCCAAAGGGGACAGGGAGTATTGCGCAGGGCTGGTGGCTTTTAATTCCATCTTCCAGGTACTCCTCTTTTCGGTTTATGCCTATATATTCATTACTGTTCTGCCCCGATGGATGGGCCTCGAAGGCATGGTGGTGGATATCTCCATCGGTCAGATCGCTGAAAGCGTTTTCATCTATCTCGGCATTCCCTTTATCGCCGGTGTGCTTTCACGGGTAATCGGCCTGAAAACCGTAGGCGTTGAACGCTATGAAAACCGGTTTATCCCGAAGATCAGCCCCATTACCCTGATCGCCCTGCTTTTCACGATCCTGGTGATGTTCTCGCTGAAAGGGGAGTATATTGTTCAACTGCCGCTTGATGTAATACGTGTGGCCATCCCATTGTGTATTTATTTCGTGATCATGTTCTTTGTTTCCTTCTGGCTTTCCATGAAAGCAAAGGCGACCTATGAACAATCCACTACCCTGTCCTTTACTGCTGCATCCAACAATTTCGAATTGGCCATTGCCGTGGCTGTGGCTGTCTTTGGACTGGATTCAGGCCAGGCTTTTGCTGCTGTCATCGGTCCCCTGGTAGAGGTGCCGGTGCTTATTTCTCTCGTAAACGCCGCATTGTGGTTCAAACGCAAATACTTTCCCTTTGCCGTGGAGACACCCACCGGTGTCTGCCATGTTACCTGCAAATCTTAAACAGAAATGTATTTTATCCATCAGGAGGAAATCGGATGACAAAAATAAAATGGTTTATTGGTATCTGGTTCGTCATGATATGCTGGGCAGCGGCAATTTCGTTTGCCGGAGATTCAGAAACACCTGCCAAGATTCCCCCCATACCCACACCCGGCATGGTCACCATGCTCGATCTAGGTGCACACAAATGCATCCCCTGCAAGATGATGGCTCCCATTATCACGGAACTGCAAAAGGAATACGCCGGCCGGGCTTCCATTATTTTTATTGATGTATGGGAGCATCAGGATCAGACTCAGCGCTTTGGTATCCGGGGCATTCCAACGCAGATCTTCTACGACAAGGAGGGCAAGGAGATCAGCCGCCATATGGGTTTTCTGGATAAAAAAAGCATTGTGGCGACCTTTGAAAGTCTAAACGTGCCCAAGGAGAACAGCAAATGATCAATGATTTTCTCCTGATGATCAATGAGTGGATGTCCGGCGGTTTGGGTGTTGCTGCACTAGGATGTTTTTTATGGGGCGTGGTGAGCGTGGCGCTCAGTCCCTGCCACATGGCATCCATACCGCTGATCGTCAGCTATGTCGGCGGCCAGGAAAAAGGCGTGCATACCAGAAGCGCCGCCTTTTATGCAGTTGTGTTCACGATCGGCCTGTTCATCACCATCGCCCTGGTAGGGATCATCTGTTCACTGCTCGGGCGCATGCTCGGCGAAATCGGTCCCTGGTGGACGATTCTGGTAGGAGCGATTCTGATCTGGGTGGCCTTGGACATGATGGGTTTTCAGGCCTGCTCCATGTCCGGAAGTCTGATGGCGCGGTTCCGGGTGCGGGGTGTCGGCGGGGCTTTTCTGCTTGGACTGGCCTATGGCGTTCTTTCCGGTTCATGCACCTTTGGTTTTATTGCGCCGATACTGGCGATCATCACGATCCAGCAAAAGATCGCAACAGGGGTTCTTTTCATCGTGCTTTTCGGTATTGGTCACTGCATCCCCATCGCCATTGCCGGTTCCAGCGTAGCCCTGGTGCGCCGCATACTGGAAAACAGCCGTTTTCAGCAAGGAGGAATGTGGTTCCGGAAAATAGCCGGTGTTGCCATCGCCGGATTAGGGGGTTATTTCATTATTCAACCGTTTTTAGGCGGTATTTAACCCAATCCAAAATGTTATGAGGCTCTTCGGCGCTTGAATACCTTCGCACCCCGATGGGCAAACAGCTTAAAGATCGTACGATATACATTTTCATCCGGATCAGGATCCTGACCATTTCCCATATACCGCATCTGATTTTCATACCAGGTGATTTCGAGCATGGCCAATTTATCAATAAATCCGATTCCGCTTGTACGAGGTTTTACCTGGCTGAGATACGGTTCTCCGGATAAAATCCTGGCCGGCATTTCCGGGTCAATGACCAGCGGTCTTGCAATACCTGCCATGGCAACACCGGAATGTTGGATTGCGTCCGCCATCACGCTGCTGCTTCGAAATCCGCCGGTCAGAATCACCGGCGTCTGGATCGACTGAACAGCTTTTTCCGCAAAATCGATAAAAAAAGGCTTCTGCTCTTCCGGTTTTTTCCCGCCCCCCATCATGACCGGCGATTCATAGGTTCCCCCGGATATCTCAATCAGATCCATCCCCTCACTGGAAAGTGCCTGTATGACCGTCAATGCATCCTCTTCAGAAAAACCCTGCTTATGAAAATCAGAAGAGTTGATCTTGATTCCGATTGGAAAATCCGGACCAACCTGTTTCCGCATTTCCCGGTAAATCTCCATGACAAACCGCATCCTTCCTTCGATCTCTCCTCCCCATTTATCGGTTCTCTGATTATAGATGGGCGACAAAAACTGACTGACCAGATACCCATGAGCTCCGTGAATCTGGACTCCGGTGAATCCGGCTTTTTTCACAATGGAAGCGGATTTGCCGAACTTCCGGATCAATTCTTTGATCTCTTCATCCATCAGTTCACGGGGTGTATTAAAGGCATATTTCAGGGTGGATCGATAAGGGATGGCAGAAGGCGCCACGGGTTTGGCGGATAAAAAAGATGGTGACTGCCGTCCGGGGTGATTCAACT
>CAMBQS010000138.1 GCA_945870015.1 Desulfocicer vacuolatum DSM 3385 | reverse complement strand
GCTTCAAATCAGAAACCCTCCTTTGATGAAAAATCTATTGAACAACTACATTAACTGCGGCAGGCCCTTTTTGTCCCTGTTCAATATCAAACGTAACCTTATCGCCTTCATTGAGCGATCTGAAACCTGTTGTATTGATCCCTGAGTGGTGAACAAATACGTCCGGCCCGTTTTCCTGCTCGATAAAACCAAACCCCTTTGAATCATTGAACCATTTTACTGTCCCATTTGCCATTGTGACTTTCTCCTTACTTAAATTAATTTATTGTAGTTTCAAACTTCAGGTCCAGCCACTTTCACAGATGGGTCTTGCCTTTAGAACGAAACTCAAAAGCCCTCCTACAGAAGGGTTTCGTAGATATTTATTGAGTTTATTTTAAAAAAGCAAGTCTTATTTTTAAAACTTGAAAATTTTTATAGCCCCTGTTCATCCGCCATATGACAGTTTACGACAGGATTTGATCCCCTTCTCTGTTCTTCAAGGTCCCTGGTCCTACAGATATCAGACACTTTTGCCCACCATAAATGATATTTTCACAAAAATTCATTTTTTGGAATACCTTTACAAGCAGAATAAATATTGATACGGAATTCCAGATCTGATTTGTTAATTTGTATATCATTCCAAATTTCATGATACACAGATCTGTAGGATAACTTGTTGGTCAAAAGAATGCTCTCCCATTGTTTTTATGCATCCCATACAACGATTCTTCAGGAAAAATTATTTAAATCTTTTGAACTGATACTGAAAAAAACCAGATTATAAGGCATTGACAAATATTGGATTCCTTAATACCTATTGCCGGTTAATAGTTTTTTTAAAGTTAATTTTAATTTAGGGCAAACATATGAAAAAATTTCCGTTTGATACGCGCCAGGTTTTGTCAGGGCCTTACAGATATCCCCGTCAAATGCTGGAAGCTCAGAACTACGACGGCCACCAATCAATCCATGATGATGCCATAGCAGAAAAACTGGGTTTCAGCGGTGCCCCCATCGAAGGGCCGACGCATTTCAGCCAGTTTGAACCGCTTTTAGTCCGTGTCTGGGGGCCTGGTTTCTATGAACGGGGGTGTATCAGTGCCCATTACAAAAATATGGTGGTGGAGGGAGAAGCGGTAAAAGCATCTGTTGAGTTGCCGTCATTGCCGGCTGAAGATATCGGGCAGATACGCATTTTTGCTGAAAAAGAAGACCACACAAGAGTGCTTGAGGGAACCGCTTCAATGGGACCTGAGCATCTGGAAAGCGAGCTTGACCGCAGGATGTCAACGTTGAGAAAACCCGAGAAACTCATTATTCTTCGGGATATGAAGGTTGGAGATAAAGGGGCGAAGGAAGAGACGGTTCGCATGGGGTTCAACCAAAACCTTGGCGCTTTGTACCCGTTTACCCTGGCGGAAAAGCTCGAAAAGATCACAGAGCAATGCCCCTGGCATCAGCAGGACCTGGGAAAGACATCGCCCTGGGGTCGACCCATCATACCGTTTGAGATGATCAGTGTCCTTATCGAACATACTGTGGAAAAGGCCGGTTGGAGAATGCGATCGCCCCGTATAGGACTTTTTGCAGATCTGGAAATCCGTATGATTGACGGGCCCATCTTTGTGGACGAGCCATATCTGCTCGAGCGGGAAATCATTGCGCTGAGTGAGAGTCGCAGAACAGAAAGTTATTGGGTCAGAACACTGATCCGGAATGCAAAGACGGGCAATCTGGTGGCAAGTTCGCTACTGAATCACGCAGTGGTTAAGCTCTCATTTCCAGGCTATGAAGAGGAGAGGTCCGCTTAACTATAAATCAATGCTCCATATTGATCTCTTAGCAGGAGATAAGGAAACTCGAATTAACAAAAAATGGAAAAATGGCTCAATTTTTACATATCCTTCTTTCCTGAACAAAAAAGTGCTGAAAAGTTTATTAAACTTTGTGAGGGACAAATTCAAGCTCGGTTTCTTGGATTTGTTTGCCTGGCTATTGCCAAATACCAATGGAAGGCTTCTATCGCTTCCTTTTTCTATCGGTTTACAAGGTTTGTATGAATACCGAACTCAGAGGCAATTTCATTGACGGTTTGATTCCCGCAGCGTGGACACACTCTGGTGAAAACAATTTGAACTCATTTAAACCGTCTTTCTGTTGAATCCCTATCTCGACCTTGCTCACCTCTTTTGAAATCTCATTTTGAAATTGAATCACAACCTCCCGGATTTTCTTTTGGCTGTTGAACGCCCGGTGAATCAAATTCTCCAGAAAATCGAGATAAACCGCATTGTTCACATGCCCCGGAGGGTCAAAGTCTGAAGGCCTGATGTCTATGGTTTCAGACAGTTCAGGATCAAACCGCAGGTTTGGGTGAAACGCATCAATATCCATATCAAGGGTCTGCTCTTCTTCGACGGTATACCACTCACGCATTTCTCCAGGAACTTTCAGAATCTTCTTTTTTTCAAGGTCGATGAAAAGAAACAGGATAGTTGGCCGATACCAGTTTTTCTCCATTGCAGAAGATCTCAAAATCCAGGGTGGTAAAGAGCATCATGGCTAAAAATGAGCCAGGGCCAGGAGAAACTGTATTGCTTGTGATTCAATTTATGTATGGTATAAATTAGAGATCTGAAAAGTTCCCAATACATAACAAATCAATAGTTCCCTAAAAAGGAACTTTTATATTGACATCCAATAAGCGGCTTGTTATTTATAAGTTATGCATGTAATAGCCAGGCCAAAACTGATAGAATTCTACAAACGAGACGGATACGAGGATGCCAAGGGTCCCATAGATGCTTGGTGGTATGAAGCAAAAAAAGCGAGCTGGCAATCATGGAAGGATATAAAATCACAATACGGTTCAGCCAGTATTTTAAAAGGAAATCGTGTTGTATTTAATATCGGAGGAAATAAATACCGCCTGGTTGTGAAGATTAACTTTCCGGCACAGACGGTTTTCATACGGTTTGTGGGAACCCATAAAGAGTATGATAAAATTAATGCGGAGGAAATATAATGATAAACAAACTAATTAAAACAAAAGAAGATTATAATTTGGCTCTTTCCCGCATTGAAGACCTTATGGATGCTGAAGCAAACTCACTTGAAGCCGAAGAGCTTGAACTCCTTGCCACTCTAGTTGAACTATACGAAGATGATCATTACGCAATTGATTTTCCGGATCCTGTCGAATCAATACAATTCAGGATGGAGCAACTTGGCCTGAATCAGCAAAATCTTGTTCCCCTTATCGGAAGCAAAAGTAAAGTTTCAGAAGTCCTTAACAAAAAGAGACCATTGACTCTTTCCATGATGCGCTCTCTTCACAAAAATTTGGGGATACCGGCTGAAATTCTATTACAAAAAGCGGGTTCAAACTTCCCTGAAACAGTTCCAGATATTAAATGGCAACGTTTTCCACTAAAGGAAATGTCCAAAAGAGGCTGGATAAAATCATTTGGAAAAATAAATGATTCTGCTGAAGAAAGCACCCGCTTTTTTATTAAGGATTGTTGTCCGGGTGCAGAAACAATCGAAGCCTGTTTTAGGGAGAATGCCGGTAATAGAACGAATACAAAAACCGACATGTATTCGCTCAATGCCTGGTGTATGAGGGTTATGTCTATTACTTATAAAAAAAACCTTCCCAAAAAATTCAACCCGGAGAGTTTTACATCTGACAACTTAAAAGAAATTGCGAAACTTAGTTTTTTTGAAACAGGCCCTTTGCTTGCTAAAGAGTTTTTAGAAAAGCATGGTATTCATCTAATTATCGAACGACATCTTCCAAAAACATATTTAGATGGGGCCGCATTGGTGTTGGACGATATGACCCCTGTCGTTGGCCTTACCCTGAGATATGACAGAATAGATAATTTCTGGTTTTGCCTTCTTCATGAATTGGCCCATATCATTTTACACCTTGGAAAAAATAATCACCGTTTATTTGTAGATGATATGGATGTAAGAATCCCGGAAAACAAAAAAAATAAGAGTATTGAGGAAGAAGCCGACTCCCTTGCAATGGAATCTTTAATACCAAATGAAATATGGATTTCTTCAGCCGCAAAAATAAACTCCACAACGGAAAACGTAATTTCGTTATCAGAAGAACTAAGAATTCACCCTGCTTGTATCGCAGGCAGGATACGTTTTGAAAATAACAATTTTAAGCTGCTATCCAGATTGATAGGTTCAGGCAAAATTAGAAAACTTTTTGAAGCCTGATTCAAGGGAAATAGGCATCTGCAAATATGAAAAGAGAGCCGTATGCCTATAACCTGTCACTATTGTCTCAACTCTATTTATTGCGATTCCAGACAAGGGATGATTATCTCCAATAAAATTTATCTTGGAATGTTTCGCCACAATAAATTATATTTTCGGAAGTTGTTTTTATTTAATTTCTTTACAGGATTCGAAAATATTGATACAGAATTCTTCAATCAAATAATTTTAATTAAAAGTCGAATATATTTCATGATTAAAGATATGGTGTTAATCATGAATATTTAAGCACAAAGCAAATCTTAATGGCTAAATTTCAAAAAAATAACATCCGTCGAAAAAAGAAGATTTATCCTTCAGTTTTAGCTGATTCGGAACAAATCCTTCCCAAAAAGATACTAAAAGCTTTGGAGAATCGTAAATATCAAGCAAGAACGATTACTGGACTTGCAAGAGAATTAAACAGAAGCCGAGAAGAAATTATCAAGGCTATCATAGAAACCCCGGAATTAAGAAAAATAATTAAAGTTTATCTACGCCGCACTTCAAACGGGGATCTTTTAATTTCAACAAAAAAACGTTTCTATAATGAAGCATCATTAAGAGACAAATTTGTCGATTTTTTCTCGATTCATAGACTGAGTGTTGAAGATGCTCAATAAAATTCTAATCATCATTGAAAATGCCGGTGCTGTCCAATTATTAAAAACTGATATTCATCTCCTTTGTATAGCCTTTTTCGGTGGGTTGGTCTTATTCGGACTGAAACTTGCAGAACACTGGAATAGACCTAATGAGGATAAAATGTCGCTTAAACCATATATTCTTTTTCATGGATTTTTGTTTTTGACTTTACCAATTTTAGGATCAGCTGTCACTGCAATATATATTGTAAATGGCGATAAAATAAGTTCAATTCTTTCTTTTCAAATTGGATTAACCTCCCCTGCAATTGTGCAGAGTATGGTAATTGCAGCAGCAGATTCTGCCAGGCAAAAGCCAATTCTGACTATAGATAAAAACCAATAAGCGATTTAAGTTGAAGGGCATAAATTTGAAGGGTAGATTCTTCAAATTCAACAATAAAAATCTACCAGTCCAACCGATGACTTATTGGGTTGTAAAATTCAATTATATTTTCTGACAATCTTATCCAAGGGCAACTTCCTATAGTGTTCTTAATAATATATTTAGCACTCCATTTACAACGCATAGACGATGAAGACAATCATGGTGGTTGAAATTTTTCCCCTTGCTAATGCCCTCTTAATTTTTTTCAGGTTTTTCAGCTCGCCCATTCATTCATCAAGACCGCAGTCTTGGCGGCAGGATAAAAACTTTACGAAAGCCCTCTTTGAGAGAGATGGCCGTCTCCGGACAGAACCGGGAGCAGACGCCGCATCCGAAACATGAACGCTCATCAACCTCTGCTACATTGTCATCATTTATCTTGATAGCGTCTGTCGGGCATCTTTCCTCACAGGTGCCGCAGCCGGTGCAGGCGTCCGCATCAATGACTGACAAATGAAAGGTTGAATTGACCAGCGGCGTGGTGCCGTTTCTCCAGAGATTCATGGTGTCGCAGCAGTCCTTGCAGCAATTGCAGATACTGGTTTCCGGGTTGTTTTCCCTGGAGCCGGGGTGAAACGCCTTATGCACCAGGCCTGAGTCTTCGGCTTCTTTCATTATCGATAAGGCCTGTTCTTTTGTAATGGCTTTGGCAAACCCCTGTTCAACCGTGAATCTTGCAGACTTGCCAAACGTAAAACAATTGAGGGTCGGTGCATTGATGCTGCATGGGTCACCTAAAAGGCTTCTTCTCTGGCGACAAAAACAATATCCTACGGCAATATCATCAAATTTATGGATAATCTCTTCAACCGACTGGCTCGGGAGAATGAACTCATCCGGCACCGTCATAGTTTTTCCGACAGGTATGATGTTGATGGCTTTGCCGTCCATGGTCTTTCTTGCCGGAACGGTCCGGTCCACAGCCGGCATTTTTTCAAACAAAGGAATCAGCGCGTCATAATTTTGCTGGGTCTGGTTTCTAAGGTCACCGGTCATTTTTTCAAACAATTGGGCCAGCTCTTTTTCCTTTTGCGTTCCTTTCAATTCACCCATGAACATATATTCCATGAGGCCCACCACCATGAAGGGAAGTAGCCTGAAAACCATGAGACCCGATGAATTGGGCTGGTTGAAAATCAGTCCTTTTTTTGCAAGCCTAAGGGCCAGTGATGTTACCTTCTCTTCCGGGAATCCGCTGGATGCCATCAGTTGTTCCGTTGTCTGGGATGATTTTTCCCTGAACGCATAGATGAGATCCAGTTCCTCTTCATGCTCGCCCACAACGGAATCGATAATGGCAATGGCCGTATCACTTAGAGGGAAGGGAATCATACCCTGCCTGCAGACGATTTTCGTGGCTCTTTTTAATTTTTCATCTTTTCCGGTATTTGCCATCGTTCTCTCCTGTTTCAAAATTAATGTTCATTCCATAAATTCCAGGCTGTTATCAGATTGTCCTATTCAAGTCTCATGCGTCGGATAGCCGGAATGTTCCGGCAGCGTGAACACACCCTGGTGAAAACAATTTAAACTCCTTTTTGCCATCTTTCTGCTGAATTCCTATTTCAATCCTTTCCAGGCCTTTCGGGATTTCATTTTGAAATTGAATCACAACCTCCTGGATTTTTTTCTGCCCATTAAAAGCCCGGTGAATCAGGTTCTCCAGAAAATCGATGTAAACCGCATTGTTCACATGTTTGAGCGGGTCATAGTCTGACGGCCGGATCTCTGCGGTTTCGGACAGCTCAGGATCAAACTTCAGGTTTGGCTGAAAACCGTCAATGTCCATATCAAGGGTCTGCTCTTCTTCGATGGTATACCAGTCTCGCATTTCTCCCGGAACCTTCAGGATTTTCTTTTTTTCAAGATCGATGAAAAGCCACAGACTGGTTGCCGACACTATCTTTTCTCCTTTACAGAAGACCTCAAAATCCCTGTGGGCCCGAAAGCCTTTTCCGCCCCTGCTCCAGGTAGAAATCCGTAAATCATCTCCCAGGCAGGGCATCCTGTGGACGCGGATGCAGATGCGATACAGCACCCAGGCCCTGCCCTGGTCCATCAGCCAGCGGATGCCGCACCCGCCCCAGTCTGAATGCGCTCCAGTTGAATCCTGAAAAAAATGCAGCAATGATTTGAAACGAAGCGTAAAATCGGCATCCACTTCATAAAAACCCACTTTTTTTTGAATTTCAATTTTCATGGTTCTGCCTTTCAAGCTTCAAACACCAGGGCAATAAATTCACAAACACAGGCCGGTTTTGCAATGGATTCGATTTCCAGTTCACAATTCCAGAACACCTTAATCCCGGAATCATTGAAATCTTCAATCTGCTTAACCGTGGAAACCAGTCTGACCCGGCTGTCCACCGGCACCGGATGCGGAAATCTGAGGTTGTTCAGGCCATAATTGACACCCATGGTCATGCTTTTGATCAGAATCAGCTCTCCGATCATTGAAGAGATCAATGCCGCGGACATAAATCCGTGGGCAATGGTGGATTTGAAGGGCGATTCTTTTTTGGCCCGTTCAACATCAATATGAATCCACTGCCGATCCAGTGTAGCCGTGGCAAAGGCATTGATCATGTCCTGGGTGACAGTGACCCATTCTCCTTTGGGAAGCGGTTTTCCCTGTATTTCCCGAAATGCCGCAAGATTTTCAAATTCCAGCGTTGCCATATCTTTTCTATCCTGATGTGGTTAAAATTTTTTTTCATAGGAATAGAATCCTTTGCCGGATTTTCTCCCTAAATGCCCGTTTTCCACTTTTTCCTCGATAATGCCGCTATTGGAATACAGATGGATTTCCCCTGAGGCTTCCATTGATTTTTTAATGCGCAGGACCGTGTCCAGTCCGGCATTATCCGCAATCTGGAAAGGCCCGATCTGCCATCCATACCCCAGACGCATGCCTGCATCAATATCTTCAGGGCTTGCAATCCCTTTTCCCACCAATTCCTGGCACTCCCTGAACGCAGCCGCAAAAATCCGGTTCATCACAAATCCGGGGATATCTTTTGTTACACCCACCGGATATTTCCCCAGTTTTTTTACAAAGGCCATTCCCTGATGAAAGACTTTTTCAGACGTCATTTCGCCCCGGACC
>CAMBQS010000137.1 GCA_945870015.1 Desulfocicer vacuolatum DSM 3385 | reverse complement strand
ACAACCGATATCTTTTGTCTGGAATATCTCCATGTCAGCAGCGGTACTACGGTCAGACCCATTGCAGGTGTCACGATGAAGATCAATGGCCGGCCGGTCGATGGAACAGCTTACGGTAACGGGCCGATTGATGCGGCTTTCAATGCCATCTCAGAACTGACCCGGACCAAATCCGACATGCTGCGATTCTCCGTCAGTGCCCTGACCGGTGGTACGGATGCACAGGGTGAGGTTACGGTACGTCTTCGTGAAAATGGTCTGGTTGCACTAGGCAGGGGGGTTGATGCGGATATTATAACCGCAAGTGCAAAAGCATATATCAATGGACTGAATCGGCTTGAATACCTGAAAGAAAAGCCTTATCTGGCTTCCGAGGTGTTGTAGACCGGATAAAAAAAAGCTGAAAGGGTCTCCCCTTTCAGCTTTTTTATAAAAATGGAAGTTGAAACCATGGAGTTGAATATGGCTCCAACTTCCGATTCCGCGATAATTTTATTTACCCAGCATTTTTTCTTTCAGACTCTCCTGTGCAGGCTCGTCACAAAGCCAGATTCCCACAACAGCCTTTTTGAAATCAAGACCGTTGATGGTTGTTCTTTTTTCACCGTTTCTGAAGACGCTGATTCCTTCACCTGGAATATACTGGTATTCGATTACATTATCGGCTACGATTTCACCAGCATGGCCGGCGATGTATTTATCGATCTTGTCCCGGAAAGCATCAATGTTTCCACCGGTTGATTTCTCAAAACCTTCATTCAGAGCAGCGACCATTTTTTCCTGAGTCATCAGGCCTGAAATAACAACCATTCGGATGACCATTGGTTCATCCGCGCTCATGATCTGATTTGCATCCGAGCTTTTGTTTTTCAGATAAAGACCGCAAGCATAGATATCCATGAACCATTTTTCACGAACACCTGCACCGTTCAAAACAAGGGTATCAGTCCCCACTGTGATTGTATCCGGTAGATTTTTCCCACCAACTTCTACTGCATAAACTGAAGGGGCTATTAAAAGTACGGCCACAACAAGCAAAATCATTTTTTTCATCATCACACACCTCTTTTCATTTTTCGAGTTAGAATGGATTTCCTGTATTCAGAAGATGGTAACCACTTCTGAAATTCAGGGCTCTTTGAACCTGTGTACAAATGAAACAAACAGAAACCTTCAAACAAAAACAACACTATCAATACCGAACAGTGTTCAAGGCATTATCATGTTTTATTTTATTTTTCCAGCAGAACTTGAAAAAAAATTTCAGCTTTCATTAAGAAACGATCTGTAAGGAAAATTTTGTTGTTAATTAAATTAGTTGGATAAAATTCATTATTCAGGGGGAGAAACTTTTTTCTTGACAATGGATTTGTATTGTTCTTTACTTCGCCGGAACTACAACAACAGACTTTTGAAATTGGCTCCAATATCAAAAAATCTGTCAATTCTTTTATCAGGAGGTTGTTCAATGAGAAAAATCACGATTCTTTTTTTTACGATTGCAACAATGTTCATAATTTCATCCCTTGTTTTTGCAAACCCGAATCTGGCCAAACTGGATGCTTTAGATGACGAAAAAACGATTGAAAATTATAAACAATCTATTGATATATGCCTGCCGGCTCTCAAGGAGAATCCGAATGATTTTGAGATGACCTGGAGGTGTGCAAGATCGTATCGATGGTTTGGTGAACTTTCAAAAAGAGAAGGTAAAGACGGCTGGAAAGATGTTTGCGCTGAATATGGAAAAAAAGGAATGGGATACGCTGAAAAAGCCATGACATTAGAGCCGGAGAAACCAAATGGATATTACTGGTATGCTGTGAGCGTTGGAATTTACTCTGATGGCGTGAGTATTTTGACTGCTCTCAAGGAAGGTCTCAAAGATAAAACTCAGAGCAGTTTTGAAAAAACATACCAACTGGATAAAATGCATGAAGAAGCCGGTTCGATTCTTGGATTGGGACGTTTCTGGTATGTTCTCCCCTGGCCGCTCAACGATAAAGAGTTGTCTGAAAAATACTACAGAGAATACCAGAAGACGGAACATTTCGGCGTTGCCACGGAAGATGGGCCAATTTTCATTTCTGAGCTTTTGATTGATCTGGGCGGTGAGAAAAATATGGCGGAAGCAAAAATACTGCTGGAAAAAGCCGCAAAAAGCGAATCCAAATATTTCAGGGACAGAGCTCTCGCATTACTGGAAAAGATTAAATAATCTTTTTATCAGAAGATCTATGAATGAGCGTCATTTTTTTTTAAATTTGACGCTCATTTTATTTTGGATCTTATATTAAAAAATGGAGTTCTCAATACACCATCTGTACGTCTTTCGAATCCCTTCTTTCAGAGAGGTTGCCGGCTTCCATCCAAGATTTTGTATTTTCGATATATCCAATAACTTTTGTGGGGTGCCATCCGGTTTTGTCCGGTCAAAATGGATATCTCCGTCAAACCCGACGATCTCCTGGATCGTTACAGCTAACTCCTGAATTGAAATATCCTTTCCAAATCCGATGTTGATCAATGGCGTCTGTCCGTCCTGAAAAATCGGTTCAAACAGTTCATTATCCAGATTCATGATGAAACAGCAGGCTTCCGCCAGGTCTTCCACATACAGAAACTCTCTTCGGGGCGTGCCTGTTCCCCATATTTCAACATCCTGCCTTTCTCCGGTCTGATCGCTTTTTATTTTGGCTTCATGGTATTTCCGGATGAGCGCCGGGAGAACGTGGCTGGTTTTCAAATCAAAATTGTCGTTGGGTCCGAAAAGATTGGTCGGCATCACCGCCAGAAAACGGGTATTGTATTGACGGTTAAAGGATTGGCATGTTTTAATACCGGCAATTTTTGCAATGGCATAGGGTTCATTGGTTGGCTCCAGAGGAGCGGTCAGAAGGTATCCTTCTTTCATCGGCTGAGGACAGTCTCTGGGATAAATACAGGATGATCCTAAAAATAAAAGTCTTTTTACGCCTGTTTTCCAGGATGAATAAATGATATTATTTTGTATGGTCAGGTTGTTGTATATAAATTCCGCAGGATAGGTATTGTTTGCCAGAATTCCTCCGACCTTGGCCGCAGCCAGGAAAACATATTCCGGTTGTTCTTTTTGAAAAAACTGTTCCACATCGGTTTGACGCATCAGATTCAGCTCATCAAACGATTTCACGATCAGATTGTGGTATCCCTCCTTCTGAAGTTTTTGAAAAATGGTCGAACCGACAAGGCCCCTATGCCCAGCCACATAAATCTTTGAATCTTTTTTCATTGAATAAACCGTTTCCCTGTTTTACATATTTGCCTCAAGACTGCTCGGTACGGAAAACCCCTTTCGAATACAAACATCATCTCTTGATGCCTCCAGAAGATCATTTTCAACCATCTCCCGGATCATCTCTTCGAAGGTGATTTCCAGTTCCCATCCAAGATCCGCTTTTGCTTTTGCCGGATCACCCAGCAGGGTTTCCACCTCTGTAGGCCTGAAATACCGTGGATCTACAGAAATCAACACCCTCCCCTCTTTCAGATGACTGGATAATTTTGATGAACCGTATTGATCCAGCAGAGAAGAAGGCTGTATCCGATCAACAACTCCTTTTTCTTCTGCACCTTCTCCTTCCCATCTCAACAGAATCCCAACATGAGCAAATGCCTTGTCACAAAATTCTCTGACAGAGTGCTGTTCTCCGGTAGCGATCACGAAATCATCCGGTTTGTCCTGTTGAAGAATCATCCATTGCGCACGGACAAAATCCTTTGCATGTCCCCAGTCCCGAAGAGAACTGAGATTGCCCAGATAAAGTTTTTCTTCCAGACCCAACGCGATCCTGGCTACGGCACGCGTGATTTTGCGTGTGACAAATGTCTCCCCCCGCAATGGGGATTCATGATTGAATAAAATCCCGTTACAGGCAAACATATCATACGCTTCCCGATAGTTTACCGTGATCCAGTATGCATACAGTTTTGCACAGGCATAGGGAGATCTTGGATAGAAAGGTGTTTTTTCCGTTTGTGGAACTTCCTGTACCTTTCCATACAACTCGGAAGTTGAAGCCTGGTAAAAGCGGGTCTTTTCGCTCAGCCCCAGCATTCGGACAGCCTCCAGGATTCTCAGTGTTCCCAATGCATCGGTGTTGGCCGTATATTCGGGAGCTTCAAAAGAAACCTGGACATGGCTTTGTGCGGCAAGGTTGTAAATCTCATTGGGTTTTACTTCCTGAATGATCCGGATAATGTTGGTGGCGTCGGTTAAATCCCCATAATATAATGAAAATTTACGTTTTTTCTCATGAGGATCCTGGTAAAGATGATCAATCCGCTGGGTGTTGAACAAAGAGGATCTTCTTTTGATTCCATGCACCTCATACCCTTTTTTTAATAGAAAATCAGCAAGATAGGCACCATCTTGTCCGGTAATACCGGTGATTAAAGCTCTTTTTTTCAAAAACCTTCTCCTTGCTTTGGGTTTGTCTTTATCGGAATTCGGAAAGAATACTTTTAAAATAGTCAATGGTTTTCTGCAACCCGTTCTCCAGTTGGATTCGAGGTTGCCAGTCCAGTTTCTCCTTTGCCAGATGAATATCCGGTTGTCGCTGTAATGGGTCATCAACCGGAAGATCCATGAACACAACTTTCGATTTAGCGCCTGTTAACTCGATGACTTTTTCCGCCAACTGAAGAATGGTAAATTCATTTGGGTTCCCCAGATTCACAGGCCCGATGAATTCATCCGGCCCGTCCATCATCCGTATCATTCCGTCTACCAGATCATCCACATAACAGAATGACCGGGTCTGCGTGCCATCGCCATAGATTGTGATATCCCTGTTTAACAGCGCCTGCACAATAAAGTTACTCACCACTCTGCCATCATTGGGATGCATGCGGGGGCCGTATGTGTTGAAAATCCGGACAACCCGGATATTGACACGGTTCTGACGATGGTAGTCAAAAAAAAGTGTTTCCGCACATCTCTTCCCCTCATCATAGCAGGAACGGGGGCCAATGGTGTTCACGTTCCCCCAGTAATTTTCCTTCTGAGGGTGTATCTCAGGATTTCCATATATTTCACTGGTGGATGCCTGAAGTATCTTGGCATTTACTCTTTTGGCCAATCCCAGCATATGAATCGCACCCAATACACTGGTTTTTACGGTTTTGACCGGATTGTGCTGATAGTGTATCGGCGAGGCCGGACAAGCCAGGTTATAAATTTCATCTACTTCCAGAAAAAGCGGTTGCGTCAGGTCGTGCCGGATTAATTCAAAATTCGGTTTCAGCAAAAGATGCTGAATATTTTTTTTGTTTCCGGTAAAAAAATTGTCAAGGCACAACACCTCATACCCTTTGTCCACCATCCGGTCACAAAGGTGGGAGCCTAAAAAACCAGCGCCCCCGGTGACCAATACCCTTTTATTTGAATGATATTTCACGAATGATAATACACTCCTTTCTAAAAATGTTTCAGTGCTGGTTTTCCAATCGGATAAACATTAAAACCAATCTCATAAATCTCTTGATGAGAAACAATATTTCTTCCATCAAAAAGAAACGCCGGTTTTTCCATTGAGTCGTAAATCTTCCGGTAGTCCAGTTCCGTATATAAAGCCCATTCCGTCAATATTGCAATTGCATGACACCCCTTTGCAGCCTGATACGGATCTTCAACATAGGAAATATCACCTTTTGCCTCCTTGAGATCCTTTTTTGCATTTTTCAGGGCCTTGGGGTCGGATATGACCAGTTTTGCATTCTCTTCGAGCAGCTTGTTGGCGATATACAAAGCCGGCGTTTCTCTGGTATCGCCGGTATCTGCTTTAAACGCAAACCCCAAAAGACAGATTTTTTTATCCGCAAGGGTGTTGAACATTGCCTTCAGCATGTTTAAAACAAAACGCTTTTTCTGATATTCATTGATCCGGACAACACTCTCCCAGTAATCCGCAACTTCCGTAAGTCCATAGTTCCTGCAAAGATAGACCAGATTTAAAATATCTTTTTTAAAACAGGAACCGCCAAAACCAACGCTGGCTTTTAAAAAACGGTCTCCGATCCTGCTATCCATGCCGATTGCATTGGCCACCTCGCTGACATCCGCATCTGTTTTCTCACACAAATCTGAAATCGCATTGATGGAGGATATCCGCTGAGCGAGAAAGGCATTGGCAACCAGTTTGGAGAGTTCACTGCTCCAGATGTTGGACGTGATGATCTGTTTCCGGGGAACCCAGTTCTCATATATTTCAACCAGCTCATCCCTGGCCTTCAGGCCGCTTTCAGTTAGCGAAGATCCGATCAGCACCCTGTCCGGGTTTTCCAGATCCTTGACAGCGGTTCCTTCGGCAAGAAATTCCGGATTGGACAAAACCTCAAAGTGAATCCCACTGTCTGCGGAAGATAGTATCCGTTCCATGGCCAGCGCGGTCTTTACCGGCAATGTGCTTTTTTCAACAATAATCTTCGGAGATTGAGAACATTCCAAAATTTGTCTCGCAGTCTTTTCCCAGTATTGCAGATCCGCAGCCATACCGGCACCCACACCAAATGTTTTTGTAGGCGTATTCACGCTGACAAAGATGATATCCGATTCCTGGATTCCTTTTTTGACATCGGTATGGAAAAACAGATTTTTACCTCTCGATGATTTTACAATCTCATACAGGCCGGGTTCATAGATCGGCAGATTTTCGGAATTCCATTCGTTGATCCGATCCGGGTTGATATCAACCACCGTTACTTTATACTGAGGACATTTATGGGCAATCATCGCCATGGTTGGACCGCCTACGTAGCCGGCCCCAATACAAAGAATTTTCTTCTTAAATGATTCGTTCATCTTTTATCCGCTATAGCAAGGTTAGTGTTAAAAGCGATCTCTTATAAAGCAGTTTGCTTATATATCAATGCAAACCGGATTCTTCAAGTTCTATTTTTTTATAGAACTTTTTGTATTATCATGATAATTCAACAGACAGGCTGTTGATCGCCCCTTATATAAAACTGATATAAAACATGCATGGGCAGCGTTATTACAGGATAAATGAGCAGATGGAAAAACCGCTGACAACATTTCAAAACCTTTCCAAAATAAAACAGGATCGGATTACAGAAGCTGCGATCACGGAATTCAGTGAAAAAGGCTATACCGGTGCAAGCATCAATTCCCTTGTGGAAAGCCTTGGAATTGCAAAGGGTTCAATCTTTCAATATTTTGGAGATAAAAAAGGTCTTTTCCTGTTTATTTTTAACAAATCCACCGAGCTTGTAAAAGAAAGACTCCGGGTGATCCGGGATCAGACCAGGGATGACACACTCTTCTCCCGTCTGGAAAAAACGCTGAATGCGGGTGTATCCTTTATTCAAGACCATCCACTGATCCATAAACTGTATTTGAAGGTTCTCTATGATTCGAAAATTCCTTTCCGGGATGAAATTCTACTATCGCTTCGTACTTACAGTTTTGAGTACCTTCGTTCCCTGTTAGATACGGCAAAAGAAAATGGCGAGCTCCGGGAAGATCTGGATCTGGATAAAGCCTGTTTTATTCTGGATGCGGTGATGGATCGATTTCTCCAGACCCAGACCATCCGTCATCTGGATGCTGAACTAGGCGTCTACAAGGCTGACCCGGCGGTTATCTCTTCCTGGATTCATGATATTGTTGAAATGATCCATATCGGTATCGGCGCTCAATCATACAGCCAATTAGTCAATAATAACAAAAATTGATTTTCCGGTAGAAAAAATGCCCCACCATATCCTCATAGCTGCTGCAATTGAATTGGAGCTGGAATACATTTCAAAAAGCATGAAACAGGTCAGAAGTCTTTGTATTGGAAACCGGAAAATTATAGAAGGAATTCTGGGGAATCACAATATCCGGTTGATAGAGACCGGGCCGGGGATGGTGAATACCATTCAGGCCTTAACCGCTTCCATTGAAAATTTAAAACCCTCCCTGATTATTCAAACCGGGTGTGCAGGCGCGTTTCCGGAATCCGGGTTACGGCTGGGAGATATCGGCATTGCCGGCGAGGAAGTAGACATCCATCTGGGAATCGAACCTGCATCCCCATACGATGCCGTCGTGGAGTTGCCTTTTTCCGTGGCAGTACAAAATGGAATTGCATTCAAAAATCGATACAACTGCAACCCGTCGCTCACGGATTATGCTTTTCAGTGCCTTGTCCGGAGATTCCATGATCAGGGGATTCGGGTAAAAAAAGGCCCTTTTGTCACGGTCTCAACCATTACTTCAACAAATCAGAAAGCAGCCAGCCTTTTTCATCACTACTCGGCAATCATGGAAGCCATGGAGGGTTCCGGCGCAGCTCACCTTTCCATTCATTATGATATTCCATTTCTGGAAATCCGTGCTGCAAGTAATAAGGTTGGGGAAAGAGACCGGTCCAACTGGGATCTGCCGTTGGCATGCAG
>CAMBQS010000136.1 GCA_945870015.1 Desulfocicer vacuolatum DSM 3385 | reverse complement strand
AGATATTCACTTTAAAAGAGAATGGCAAACACCGGAAGAGATCGGATTGAAGGCTGTTACCGTCACCCTGAGTGACCTTGCGGCATCTTTTGCCAAACCCGTCAGCTTGTTCATAAACCTTGGGATGCCGCCATATCTTTCCCGGAAAGAAGCAGAGGCTATTTATCATGGGGTTGGAATGGGCCTGAAAAAATACTGCTGTACGCTTGGTGGAGGGAATCTGTCCGATACCGACAAACTGTCCCTGGATCTTTTTGCGATAGGAGAAGGCCATGATGATATTTTTCCGCTTCGTTCCAAGGCAAAACCAGGTGATGGATTATATTGCACCGGTCCTCTGGGATTGGCACGGGCAGGACTTGAAACACTGCAACAGGGAAATTTCTGTAATCAACCGTTGATCTCTTTTTTCAAATCTCCTGTCGCCAGATTTGATGCCGCAAAGATACTTGCCAAACATAAGGTCTGTTGTGTAACCGATATCAGTGATGGTCTGAAAGGCGATGCCGGACATATCGGAGAAGCTTCCAGGGTTTCCATCGAGCTGTCCATAGACAAAAACCACCTCCATCCGGACCTGATCACTTTTTGTTCCAAAGCCAGGATAGATCCTCAAGAACTGGCCATGGCCGGAGGAGAAGATTATGAACTTCTCTTTTCATGCTCTCCTGTTATTTTTAAAAAAGTAAAAAAGGATTTGCCGGAAGCCTATCCGGTTGGAAAATGCCTGCCTTTCAATGGGGAATATGTTCTTGCCCCGCCATCCACCTTGTCTTCATTTCAACATGGAAAAAAAATCAGGTTATAACGGTGTTGATTACCAGTACTTGTAAAAATGATGAACCGGCCCTCTTCCTTTTCCAATTGTATAGGCGGCGCCGGCTTGCAGAGCCTCGGTAATATAGATTTTTGCAGATCGAACAGCATCTTCCAAAGCCAGCCCTTTTGCCAGAAAAGAAGCGACTGCAGAAGACAAGGTGCATCCTGTTCCATGATCATTAACCGTTTTCACCCGACTGCCTTGAAATCGGATAAACCGGTCCGGTTTGCCAAGATATAGCCAGTCTGTTGTATCCAGGCCTTCAAGATGTCCTCCTTTTATCATGATGTTGTCACATCCCATCCTGGATAGGTCACAGGCAGCCTTTTTGATCGCATCCTCTCCCTGTATCCTGCGCCCAAGAAGAATTTCCGCTTCCGGCAAATTGGGCATCAACAAATCCACTTGCGGCAAAAGTAAAGACTTTACCAAAATAATTGCATCCTCCTGAAGAAGCTGCCTGCCGCTCTGAGAAGCCATTACCGGATCCAGAACAACATTTTGAAGATCATATTTTTGTAAAAGATCACAAACCACCTGAATGATCTCTGAAGAATACAGCATCCCGATTTTTACAGAATCCGCGCTCATATCTTCAATAACCGTGGTCATCTGGGCTTCAACAAAATCAGGGGGAACCGCATAAATCGCGGTTACCCCCTGTGTATTTTGACTGGTCAGGGCTGTTATTACCGTCATTCCGTAACAACCAAGAGCTGAAATCGTTTTTAAATCCGCCTGAACTCCAGCCCCTCCGCTGCTATCTGAACCGGCAAGGCACAGCACCTTTTGATATGTTTTCATCCGATCACGGATAATCACCATCCTCTTACAAGGTAATCATGAATGGAATTCGCTGCCTGCCTTCCTGCACCCATGGCAAGTATTACCGTAGCAGAACCGGTGACAATATCTCCTCCTGCCCAGACTCCCTTTTTACTGGTTTTACCGGTTGCTTCTTCTGTAACAATATATCCCCATTTATTTAATTCAAGTTCTTTGGTGGATTGAGTCAACAACGGATTGGCTCCTGCACCTACCGCGATAATTGCCAGATCACATTCGAGTTCAAACTCAGAACCTTTTACGGCAATGGGTCTTCGGCGTCCGGAACTATCCGGCTCACCCAGCTCCATCTTACGGCCAACCATTCCAGTGACGCGTCCTTTTTCATTTCCTTTAAATTCCACAGGACTTGTCAGAAAATGGAACTCCACACCCTCTTCTTCAGCATGATGAACTTCTGCGCCTCTTGCCGGAACTTCCTGACGGGAACGTCTATAGACAATACGGGAAGACTGAGCGCCAAGCCTCAAAGCTGTTCTGGCTGCGTCCATGGCCACATTTCCAGCTCCCAATGTGATAACATTCTTTCCTCTTACGACAGGTGTATCATATTTCGGGAACATATAAGCTTTCATCAGGTTCGAACGTGTAAGATACTCGTTGGCAGATAAAATACCGATGAGATTTTCTCCTGGAATATTTAAAAAGGTGGGAAGCCCTGCGCCCACTCCCAGGAAAATGGCATCATACCCCTGCTCAAAAAGTTCATCCAGGGACACGGTCCGCCCGACCACGGCATTGCACTCCAGTTTCACGCCCAGATTCTCCAGCCCTTCTACCTCTGCAAATACAATCTCCTTGGGCAATCTGAATTCAGGAATTCCGTAAACCAACACGCCGCCTGGTTTATGAAATGCCTCGAATATGGTTACCTCATGGCCTTTCAGTGCCAGATCACCCGCGACGGTCAGGCCGGATGGCCCGGATCCCACAACCGCAACTTTTTTCCCAGTGGGTGTTGCTTTTTCAGGCAATTCACACTCTCCACTTTTGCGGGCATAGTCTGCTGCAAACCGTTCCAGATTCCCGATCGCAACCGGTTCCCCTTTTTTCCCCACAATACATTGCCCTTCACACTGCAATTCCTGGGGGCAAACCCGGCCGCATACTGCCGGCAAACCATTTCTTTTCCAGATCACACTGATGGCCTGTTCAAATTTACCTTCCCGGATATGACCGATGAACCCCGGGATATCCACCCCTACCGGGCATCCTTCAACGCAGGCCGGTTTTTTACATTGAAGACATCTTTTTGCCTCTATCATTGCAACTTCGGGGCTGTATCCGGTTGGGACTTCTTCAAAATTTCTTGCCCTGACTTTGGCTGCCTGTTCCGGCATCGGCTGCCTGGCTATTTTTTCTTTTTTTTCTGTCGTTTCAGCCATTATATCCTCCGTATGATATGTGGATAATCTATTGATAGATTTTACTATTGAATGTTGCTATTGCAAAATTTATGCTTGTTCCTTTTTCAGATTGCAATATTCATCATGGCTTGATTTTTCATCTTCCGTGTATGCCTGAAGACGAAGCATCAGTTCGTCAAAATCAACCTGATGACCGTCAAACTCCGGACCATCAACACAAGCAAACTGGGTTTTGCCGCCGATTGATACACGGCATCCGCCACACATCCCTGTGCCATCAATCATAATCGGATTCAAACTGACGAGCGTTTTTACATTAAAATCTTTTGTCATTTTACATACAAACTTCATCATGGGAACCGGCCCAATCCCGACAACCAGCTTGATATCATTTTTGCTCAGAACATCTTTCAATACATCGGTAACAAAGCCATGATGACCATATGAGCCATCATCTGTGCAAACATGAAGCTTGTGAGAAGCCGCCTTCATCTGTTCTTCCAGAATCAACAGCCCTTTATTTCGTGCACCGATAATACTGATCACATTATTGCCGGCCTGTTTTAATCCCCGGGTGATGGGGTGCAAAACAGCTACTCCGGTTCCTCCCCCGACGCACACAACATTCCCTAAATTTTCCAGGTGGGTGGGCTTACCAAGTGGACCGATGACATCCAGATATCCATCCCCCTCCTTGAGGGACTTGAACAACGCTGTGGATTTGCCGACTACCATATAAATAATGGTGATCGTACCCTTGTCCGGATCAGTATCCGCCATGGTAAGCGGTATTCTTTCTCCGGTTTCTGTGGCTTTTAAAATAACAAACTGCCCAGGCTTCGCCTTTTTTGCAATCAGTGGCGCCTCAATCTCATTCAGAACCACTGTTCCATTAGCCATTTCTTCTCTTTTTACGATTGTAAACATGTTGTACCTCCTGATCAAAAAATCAGTAAACTCCTTATTTCAATATACCTTTTGGGATCATTTTGCAAAATTTATGAAACACTAAGGCTACTTCATGCTCCTCATAAAATCAAGCGCAAAACTCAGTTCACTTGTAATTCTCTATTGAACATTGATTCGTAATCAAAAATCAAAATATATTGAATTCACAATAATTCAATGATAAATGGCGTTCATTCAAAATGCTTTACAAAGGACTCTTTTATGAAACTGTTTGACAGCCACTGCCATATTGATGACAAAATATTCGATCCGGATTTTGCCGACGTTTTGAAACGGGCGGGCAATGCCGGAGTAAAAGGAATGATGATCGCAGGCATTACACTGAAGATGGTTAGAAAAGCGGTAAGCTTGGCTGAAAACAATCATGGTCTGTTTGCTTCCGTCGGAGTGCATCCGCATGATGCCTCCTCTTGTTCTGAAGCTGATATGAAAACCCTCAGAGAAATAGCCGGTAACCCGAAAGTAAAAGCCTGGGGTGAAATCGGTCTTGACTTTAATCGGATGTTCTCTCCTCAAAAAATTCAGGAAAAATGGTTTGTCCGTCAACTGGAAATAGCGGATGAACTGAAGCTTCCCCTGATCTTTCATGAAAGGGATAGCAACGGCCGTTTCCTGCAGTTGATTCAAAAAACCTGCCACCAGAACAGAACAGGTGTAGTTCACTGTTTCAGCGGCAGCAAAAAGGAATTAATGGCTTATATTGATCTGGGACTATATATCGGAATAACCGGAATCATTACCATCAAGACCCGTGGAGCGGATCTTCGAGAACTTGTAAAATTCATTCCTGTGGACAGGCTTCTCATCGAAACCGATGCTCCCTATCTCACCCCTGCTCCGGAAAAAAATAAAATCCATCGAAACGAACCGGCGTTTGTACGCTCAACCTTTTTAAAGCTATCGGAAATCCTGGAACAAAACCCGGAAAAACTGGCAGAGACTGTATGGAATAACACCTGCCGATTATTTAAAATCCAACCCTCTGAATTTTAACCCCATTGAGTTCTAAATCCTGTGCCGCCGTTCGGCCAGAAAAATGAAATGGCCTCATTTTCACAAACATACCAGCATGCTCCACATTCCATGCACCTGTCGAGGGACTGGATTACCGCTTTTTTTCCTTTTACGACATAACAACTGCCAAGGCATACCTTGACGCAATTTCCGCACCCACTACACAATTCAGAATTGACTTTTATGAATTCACCGGTTCCAGGTACCCATTCCACACCCGGTATGTCTTCAAATGATTTAGCCATTTTCTGCTCTCCTCATTTCATTACGCATCAAAGATCGTAGGATCTGACGTAACAACCGCACGTACCAGCCGTTTTGAAAGGGGGTCCAAAGCTGTATCCCATTTTTTGATAAACCGCAGATACACTGGCGCGAAAATCGGAAAAATAAACCTCATTACGGGATTTGCCAAGCCGGACAACGGTTCCAGCAAGCCGGCAAGCAGCCGGATAAGTGGGCTGAAAACAAATAATAACCAATCCATCAACCGGAGATATGATTTTAGCCTTATCCCCCTTTGCTTATCTTGAGTACCTTCCAAAACCAGGGTGTTCTCATAATGCTGATGATGCCAATAATAATAATATCTCAGATACATCCGAATCCATTTTCCGATTACTTGTGGATCTCGCATGATAAAAGAGAGCGTAATTTTCATGAGCGCCGTGCTTCCATTCTTACAAAATCCAAGTCCCCAGCCATCATGAATATATTGCTTCAATTTTTTTTCATCATGCTCTTTTTGGGCATACCGAAGATTATATCGATTGGTGGATGTTATCGCCCATTGAATAATCGGATGCGCCTTAATGCGATCATCATACCGCTTCAAAAATGATGCAGAAGTGTTATGATGTGCAATGGCTTCAATTGCGACATCTGCTGCAATCTCAGCCGAAAACCACGCTGTGGGTACCCCGTCACACAATTCGGTATTTTCAAGACCCGCTGCATCACCGATCAGCAGCATGCCATCTGTAAAATTCGGCATTTTTCTCAATCGCTCGTCCAGCCCTACAAAAATTTCAAAACCATCCCACATCCGCGCTCTGAGTTTTGCTTTTGGTTCTATCTCATCCCTCCACCAGGGCAGGTTTTTGGTAATTTTTTCATGATATCCCTTTAATGCGCCGACCAGATTATACACCGGGCCGTCATCATTCCGGAGACACTGATCCTGCATAAGATGCAGGCTGTCACTGTACGGCCATACCATCAAACCATTCCCATGTCCCAGCGGCGGAGCAATTTTCTGTTCATCCCAACCCCAACAAAACTTAAGAGAAAAACCAAATATCCGGTCAATATCTCTTTTGTCCATATCATATACATAGACATCCGCCAGCGAGATCACATCCGGAGGATATTTCTCTCTGACACCGGCCTTGATTGCCAGAAGCCCATGCGATCCCTCCGCATCAATGACAATTTTTGACCCTATGTGTTCATTATTTTCCGTTATCACCCCGCAAATATGGTCATTGACACGGATAACATCAACAACCGTGGTTTTGGTCCGCAGTTCAACTCCGGATTCAATTGCCTGCTGTACTTCCCACTCACAAAATGCTTTGCAAAAGGCATTATATCCAACTGAAAATATGGGTGAAAAAGGCTTTGGAACCTTCAATGAGTCATCAATATCAATATCATTTTTTTCAATGTCCTTGATGATATAATTGATGATCCCATCAACCGGTCTTTCAATGGGCGGATTTCCATCCCGGATAAACTCCGGCCCAAACAGAAAACCGTGAAAAGGGATGGTCAGGCCGGAAATAATTTTTTCACCAACTTTTTCTGAGCGTTCAATCATAATGGTTTTGAGTCCGGCATCCGCACATTTTTTTGCGGCTGCCGCCCCTCCGAAACCTGCGCCAACCACCACAACATCACATTCTATCTTACTCTTTTTCTCTATGTTTTCCATAAGCTCCTGAATGAAAAACCAGTTACTATATTTCGTGTTTCGAATTCTGAATTTAATATTTCTGAGAGATAAATTACGGGTTGCTGAAATTCATTGAAATTGTTTGCATTTAACCACAACTTCTGACATCGCCTGTCGAGCAGAAATGTGGAAAGCTCATATCTCAATCCTTCCAATAAACAGATCAGAACATCCTTGCTTATATTAACTCTTCGGGAGGTGATTGCGGAATAAAAGGGCAGGTCTCACTGCATAAAGGGTTATAAGACCTGCCCAAAAACTTGCTTAGACTTCAAGCCATGAATCTGAATACAATTTCTCACCCATGATAACCTGAACGGTTTTCACATAATCCTGCATCTCTTTCGAAATACTACCCAAATCAGGAGCATTTCCTCCCATTGTAGCGATAACTACATCAACGATATCCTGACGATTGCCTTTTGCGATATCCGTCAGTTTTACATCCAGGGGATCTGAAATAACAGAGTACATGCCATAATATTCAAGCATGATCATATAAGTCTGGTTGAGAATCGGGCGAAGATGATCCGGCGGCCCATTGGAGATGTTGGAAAGACCACAGGTACTCTTTGCACCGGGAGCGATGTCCTGAATCATTGCCTGGAAATTCATCAGGCTGATCAGTTGCGGCTGCTGAATGTTTACCGGGGTAACAATTCCATCCACCCAGATCCTGTCGTTTTCTATACCCGCTTCATTTGCAGCATAGATAAGTTCCACTGCAAGGGACGCTCTTTCATTTTCGTCCCGGGGCAATCCATCCGGTCCCCACATCAAGGCAATGAAATCAACATTGTACTTTGCTGCCAGAGGAAGCATTTTCTGATATCTCTCAGGGCGAGCCATGATTGAGTTGATGATATGCGGATAGTTTGTATCCTTTATGACTTTCAGGGCGGCTTCTATGGCATCGATATTCGATGTATCCAGAACAAGAGGAATATCCGACACAACTTCCTGGACAGTCTGAACAACCCAAGGCATCAGTTCATGGCCATCTTTTTTTGCCGGACCAAGATTGATGTCTATATAATCCATGCCCTGTGCTTTCTGAAAAAGGGCCTCTTCCTGAATCGGCTTTGGGTCACGTTCCTTAAATGCCCGGCCGATTTTTTTTGATATAACATTTAAACTTTCACCAATTAGATACATACTTCCTCCCTTTTTAAATTGACCTGCTGCTTATTGTAAGTAAAATTTTATTCCATATTTCTTCTACAATCAATACTTTATATAAATCTGGCAGCGGACAAATGAAGCAGGCGGACAAATATTGTCCGCCTTTGATTCAAAACACAATCCTTATTTTGTTTTCAAAAAGGCCGGAATATGAGCGGCTTCGCGTGGACCAACCGTAATTTTCCAGCCAGGCAGCTCTTCTTCAATATCTCCGGCGATTGCAGCCGCATAACCGGGGATGATCAATTCCTTGTGTTTCACCTTATCCATAATACCGCATTTTTTCACAAACGCTCCGACATCATCTCCGGCAAACTTTCCTGCAGCCCATGCTGTAAGAACAGAAAGACCTTCG
>CAMBQS010000135.1 GCA_945870015.1 Desulfocicer vacuolatum DSM 3385 | reverse complement strand
GCATTCTTTCTGCGGCTTCTTTTGCAATCTCGCCACCTGTTTCCGGAAGAATCACGATAAACTCTTCTCCCCCATAGCGTGCGAGAAAGTCCGTATCCCGCAGTGCGGGTTTGATGCGTTTAATAATCTCTTTCAGGCATTTGTCCCCGATTGCATGCCCGTAAGTGTCATTGATTTTTTTAAAGTGATCCACATCCAGCAGAAGCATGGAAAATGGCCTTTTATATCGAAGGTACCGGCTCATTTCATTTTCAATATTCCGGTCATATGCTCTCCGGTTATTGGCTCCGGTCAAGGGATCCGTGAGCAGTTCCTGCTCCAGCATTTTTGACTGTTCATTGACAGTTGAAATTTTGTTCTTCATTTCCGCCAGGTGCTGCTGGAGAACGGTCACTTTTTGATCTGCATCATTTTGATGAAGTTTATCTTTCCGACGTTTGTCTTCCAGCGCCTGGTTAATGATTTCCAGTCTGGAAACAACGGTTTCTTTTAATTCCGTCAAGGTTTTACTAAAATCGACCCGGTTTCGCAAGTCACCCAGTTGTTTTTCAAGCAAGGTATTGAATTCCTGGTTTGCCTGATCATGATTGATGGTAAAAGATAGAGATTCAATGAGATAGCTTTCCAGCTCAATCAGCCTTTTACCGATCTCCTTGATAAATTCTGCTGTGAGTTCCCGTTCAGAGCTTATATTGTTGATGTATTCAGAAACAAGGGCAATAATATCCCGGCGGATTTTCAGAAAATCATCCAGACTATTCCCCTCGCGGATCTGTTTTCCGAGTGAAGAGATACTGTCCAGATAATTTTCGCCCAGATGCAGGCTCAACTGATCCAGAATATCCTGGTAGGCTGTTTTCAGGTGCTTTATAAAAATGGTCTGGAAGGAGAGATCCTCTTCGGGTTTTTCTTCTTCCGAAGATTTTAATAGTTTTTTGAAAAAAGAGGCAGGTTTCTGTTTTTCATCCGGGGCTGCTTCTTGAATACTCCCCTGAAAGGCAATGCCTTTCAGATTCTGCAAGGCATCTGAAAGCAGATCGATGTCTGTCTCCTCCTGAATCAGACTTTTAAATTGCTTCAAGGCTGTCTGTAATTTGTTTTTTTCCTTGGAGTCAAGCAGAAGATGCGTCAGTGTGGAAATGGCTTGTCTGTAAAATTTTGATGTTTTTAAGGACTTGTCTTCCGTCTCCTGAATCTGTTTCAGCAGTTTGTCTTTTTGAGAAACAGTCTGCTTGTTTTTGTTCTCCAATTGACGGACCTGTTCCGCCTGGACGCCCTTGTCGGACAAAAAAGTGATAATCTCTTGTTTTGACTGTATCTCCTCAATAAGCGCATCTACTGAAAGATCGCGTCCTCCGGAAGAAAGTTTCTTCATCGACTCAATGGAGATTTCTGCAAATAGTTTGATCGTTTTGTTGGTGGATTCCTTGTTCATAGTTGATTACAATACATGCGAGCGGATATCTGTGTCAAGGGAGAGGCTTTATTTTCCCCAACGAATTGATATTCATTCATTTTTAAAAGCATTATGGAGGGCATGGGAGGCGGTCGCATACCGTAGAGTGAATAAATACTATATATTGTATCTGATTTCAGTATTAACCCCTTTGGATTGTGTTTTTTTCTTTACAAAAGGCAGGGCTTTTGGTATGAAATCAATAAAAAATGATGAAAAACAGAATGCGGTTTCATTTTGGAAAAAAACAGTAGAAATATGGGGTAGTCCTTATGCTCAGGTATTGATATTCATGGAAACATTATAGCAAGAGGTTGTTGGTCGTGAAACTAAAAAAACTTGAAATTACAGGATTCAAATCTTTTCTGGATCGATCGAGCATAGATTTTCCCAAAGGGATATCCGCTGTTGTCGGGCCCAATGGATGCGGAAAAAGCAATATCATGGATGCGCTGAAATGGGTTATGGGCGAACAGAGCGTGAAACAGCTCCGGGGAAAAGCCATGGAGGATGTTATCTTTTCCGGAGCACGGGGCAAGGCTCCGTTGAACATGGCGGAAGTGACGCTGACCCTGGTGAATGACAATGGTTCTGTACCGGAAGAGTTGAAGGATTTTTCGGAAATCATGATTACCCGGCGGCAATACCGTTCCGGTGAGAGGGCTTATTTTTTAAACAAACAGCCATGCCGGTTAAAGGACATCCATAATATCTTCTGGGGAAGCGGAATGGGGGCAAGATCCTATGCGGTTATTCAGCAGGGGAATATCGGCGCAATAACAGATGCAGGCCCGGAAGAGAGGCGGGAGTTTATTGATGAGGCTGCCGGCGTAACACGATATAAGAATCGCAAGAATGAAGCGCTTCGAAAGGTGGGTGCGACCCACCAGAATCTGCTGCGTGTCAAAGATATTATCTCCGAAGTAAGCCGGCAGATGAACGGTCTTAAGCTGCAAGCCAAAAAAGCGGAACAGTATAAAGAGATTCAGACACAGATTCAGGAGTTGGAAGTACACATCGCTATCTATTATTTTGATGATTATGCAACCCAGATTCAGGAAACGGATCTTATTATTCAGGGCTTGAAAGACAAGGATATTGCCCATGGTTCTCAACTGACAAGGCTGGATGCAGAAATAGAAAAAATCAAACTGGACCGGATGCAGAAAAATCAATTGATTGCGGGCCAGAAAGCCCAGAAATTTGAGGTGCAACGGAAAACCGACAAGATTGAAAATGACCTTGTGCATTTAAAAACCAATCTTGAAGTTTTTACCAATGAGATACACTCCCTGGAAACCGCACGGGTCGATCTGGAAAATAAGAATCAGCAGATCGGGGTGGAGGTGATCCAGGTTCAGGATGAAATCAAGACGCTGAACAATAAAATTGAAGAAGACAAGAAAATTCTGGAAAGTGAAAATCATTCGGTTGGCGCGATTCAGCAAGAGATTGCATCCATGAATCAGCATCTGGAAAAAGAGAAAAAACGTCTGATGGAACTGGTTGCAGATGAAGCCCGGTATAAAAACATCTATCAGAATGCATCGAACAACAAGGAGAACCTGAAGAGACGGTTGAAGCGGATTGATGAAGAAGAGCTGAAGGCCGCTCAGGGTGTTACAGAGATTGAGAGAAAAGAGAAATCTGCTGCCCATGAACTGGAGGAGTTCCGGGCAGAGATACAGGAAATTTCTGATCGCATCCAGGATATCAAAGCACAGCTTGCAGAAAAAAGTCAGAAGCTGGGGAGCCAGGTGAAAAAAGTTCAGACTCTTGAGTTTGATCACAGCAAGATAAAATCCCGGCATGCGGCCCTGGTGAAAATGGATAAGAATTTTGAGTGGTACCGGGATGGCGTCCGGGCGATTATGAAGAGGGAGACCAATGGCGTGATCGGTCTGGCAGCCGATATCATTTCCCCGAAACCCGGTTATGAAACCGCTGTGGAAGCGGTTCTCGGCGAATCCCTTCAGTATATCCTGGTGGAAGACCAGCAGGCCGGTATTCAGTCCATTGGTTATCTTCAGGAGAGCCGTTCCGGAAGAGGGGGATTTATTCCGGTTTCTGCAATGAAGAATCTGAATGGGAATTCCGGTTACGCGTCTGAAAAAGATAACCCCCTGATGCAATATGTTGAGGTGAAAGAAGGGTATGAAGATATTGCAAGGATGCTGCTCGGGAATATCACCGTTGCAGAGAACTTTGCAGAAGCAGTAGCCGCCTGGAACAACAGCAATGGTTCCGGCCCCAGAACCATTGTCAGCAAAAATGGAGACATGGTTTCCTGCCAGGGAATCATGGTTGGTGGCAGTCAGGATAAGCTTTCAGGGATTCTGGCGAAAAAACAGGAGATCAAGAATCTTGAAAAAGAGTCGGCCGCGTTTGTTGAGGCAATTGAAAAAGCCCATATAGAACAGCAGCAGTTGGAATCCATTGTTCGGGTGTTTGAGACCGACTTGCAGAAGCGGATTGAGGATAAAAATATCGCTGTCCGGAATGAAACAGAAGCGGAAAAATTGCTGTTCAAGGCAACCGAAGAATTGAAGCATGCAAAGCGCCATCTTGAGATTGCAAGGCTTGAGCAGGAGCAGCTTCTGGGAGAAGAAAGTGACATTGATGATCAAATGAAAAGCTACAATCAGGCTCTTGCCAAAATAGAGTCTGATGTAAAGGCATCCCAGGATGAGGTTGCAAAAACCACTGAAAAAATGAATTCGGTTTCCCGGAGAATGGAAACATTCAATCAGCGGGTCATGGATATCAAGCTCCGGATGACTTCACTGGGAGCAAAATTTGATAACAGCAATCACACGTTGAGGCGGTTGAAAGAGTTTCAGGAGGATGGAATCCGGAGGCTGGAACAATTATCCCAGGAGATTTTGCTGAAAAAAGACCGGAAAACAGAAAGTCTTGAAAAAATCGGGCAGTATGATCAGATGCTGCCGGATATGTATGAATCCTACCAAAAGCTTGAAAAAGAGCTTGAAGCCAATGAAACCGATTACCGGAATATCGATGAGAAACTGCAGGAAAGCGACAAAACGGTTTCCAGTATCAAGAGTGAGCGTGAACAGATTCTTGAAAAACGCAGATACCTGGAAATCGAACAGTCCCAGAGACGGATCAAACAGGAAAATATTGCGGCACGCTTGCTGGAACGATATCACCGGACCATGGATGATTATCAATCGGAAATCAAAGCATCGGAAAGGCAAGGGGCTCCATTAAATATCCGGGAAATGGAAGATTCGCTGGAAGGGCTCAGAAAAAAGATTGAACGGATCGGCGATGTGAATCTGGGTGCTATCCGCGAGTATGAGGAATTAAAAAACCGGTTTGAATTTTTGACCAGCCAGCAGGAAGATCTCCTAAAAGCACTGGATGATCTTCAGAAAGTAATACGGAAGATTAACCAGATTACCCAGGAGCGGTTCATGAAAACCTTTGAACTCGTAAATGAAAAGTTGACCGAGGTTTTCCCAAAACTGTTTAATGGTGGAACAGCCAGGCTCGTGTTGACGGAACCGGACAAACCGCTTGAAACCGGTGTTGAATTTTTGATCCATCCTCCCGGAAAAAAACTGACAAGGCTCAGCCTGCTCTCGGGCGGCGAAAAAGCGCTTTCCGCCATTGCATTTATTTTTTCCATTTTTTTAATCAAACCAGCCTCTTTCTGTTTAATGGATGAGATTGATGCTCCGCTGGATGAAGCCAATGTGGAAAGATTCAATGAGCTGGTCAAGATTATCGGGGATCAGTCCCAGATTGTGATGATCACGCACAATAAGCGGTCTATGGAGTATGCAGATACCCTGTTTGGGGTTACCATGGAAACCAAAGGGATCTCCAAGATCGTTTCTGTTAATTTTGACCGGGCTCAATCTCAATAAAACAGTTTTTTTGGATGGAAGCTATTTACAAATTCAAATAGATTGATAATAAAGCGTTCAGATATGAATTATTCATAACATCTGGGCGCTTTTTTTATGCGTCTGATTCTGATTGATAAGGAAATCATGTAATGGAACAGATCACCCAATATTGTAAGTCCGTACTGAATAATCTTGATTGCTATCGTAAAACAATTCCATTGGAAATCGCACTGGGTGCGGCTGGGGTACTAATAATCATTTTGATCCTGGTTCAGAGCATTCGTTTTGTTCGAAAACGGAAGATGACCGGGGGGAAAGAGCCGGGATTCAAACCGGCAGTTGCTGAAGAAGACTCAGATGTTGCATCTGAAGAGAGTTATATTGAACCGGAGGCGGTTGCAGACCAGGAGTTTGTTACGGTAAAGGAGACAAAAATTCCGGAGCCGGACAGAAAGATTGTTGAAGAACCGGAACCGGAAGGTTTTTTTTCCCGCTTGAAAAGCGGTTTATCCAAGACACGGAACACATTCTCAACCGGCCTGGATCGTATTTTTTCCGGATCCCGGAAAATTGATGATGACCTTCTGGAAGAGATTGAGGAGCTTCTGATTACTTCCGATGTGGGCGTACAAACCACGATGAGCCTGATGGAGAAGCTCGTTGAAAACACGTCGGATATTTCAAATGCGGATTCTTTGAAACAGAAGCTGCGGGCAGAGATTCTTTCGGTGATACAAAAGGGACAGGTCCGAAAGGAGAAAAAAATATTGGCCGGACCGGAAGTGATTATGGTGGTTGGTGTGAACGGTGTCGGAAAGACCACAACCATCGGGAAGTTGTCCGCCCGGTTTAAGGAACAGGGGAAAAAGGTTCTGATTGTTGCTGCTGACACATTCCGTGCAGCAGCCGGCGAGCAGCTTGCCATCTGGGCAGAGAAATCAGGCGCTCAGATTGTCCGGCACAGGGATGGAGCAGACCCTGCAGCAGTGGCATATGATGGCCTTGAAGCAGCAATCGCACGCGGAATGGATGTTGTTCTGGTGGACACGGCCGGAAGGCTTCATACAAAAGTCAATTTAATGGAAGAGCTGAAAAAAATCAGACGTACCATTGCCAAAAAACTTCCGGACGCACCTCATGAGATCCTGATGGTGCTGGATGCCACAACAGGGCAGAATGCCCTTACCCAGGCAAAACTGTTTCATGATGCAATCGGGCTCACCAGCATCGCCATGACAAAACTGGACGGGACTGCAAAAGGCGGCATTGTGATCGGCATCTGCGATGCCCTGCAGGTCCCGCTGGACTATATCGGGGTGGGTGAGAAGATAGATGATTTACAGGAGTTTCAGCCTGAGCAGTTTGTGGAAGCACTTTTTTAGCCATCCTCGATTTATGTCAGTAGTCATACAAAAGATGGTTTCAAATCGCCTCATATGAATCGGATACAGGGTTTTCATAGGTTTTTTTAACATAAAAATGATAAAACATTGCAAAATCAGTTGACATTGGGCGTTCCCTCTATTAATGACCTGTAAATAATAGTTTTTGTTGATATCAAACTTTAAAGGGAGGGAAGGTATTATGACAAAAGCAGAACTGGTTGATCAGATGGCAAAAGATGCGGGAATTTCCAAAGTCGCAGCCGGAGCAGCATTGGCATCATTTATCGATGGCGTAACCAAAACACTCAAGAAAAAAGATGGCAAGGTAACATTGGTCGGGTTTGGAACATTTACAAAAGCACGGAGAAATGCACGCAAGGGTCGTAACCCTCAAACAGGCGAAGTGATCAAAATCAAAGCAGCAAATGTTGTGAAGTTCAAACCCGGCAAAAGCTTAAGAGAAGCAGTTTAGTTTTTTACGAAAAAATATGGCGGCCTGTTGACTGAAAAGAAGAACAGGCCGCCTTTTTTTTAGTATTGGATATCAAAACTCCTGTACTCACCGGCATAATCCTCGCGGAGTTCAATCACTTTTTCCACATGGGATAAGGGCGGCCCCTTCCTGCACCAGTTCAGCACCTGATTCACATTTTCCTTGTTTCCTTCAAACAGGGCTTCAACTGTTCCATCAATATTGTTCTTTACCCATCCTGTTATTCCGTAAAGGGTTGCTGCTTTTTTGGTTTCCGCTCTGAAGAACACACCCTGGACCCGGCCGATGATTGTAACCCGGGCACGAATTTTTTCTTCCATATTCCACCTTTTTGAAAGGTAAAAAGATTGGCATCGAGTAATTTCACATGATCTGCTGTTTATCGAAAATATCGATTCTTGTCAAAATGAACCGGAAAACAATCATCCATTTTCATATTGACTGAATCTTTGTTTCCGGATACTGTTTTTTTAACCAAGGCGCATGAAGCCCTTATTTTTTGATTTATCACATTGATTATTGAACTGAATTCCACGAAGGTGATCTGTATCATGAAGATACTATGGTTTTCGTGGGTTTTATAAGGAGGGTTTCATGCAACGGATTACAATCTTTTTTATCGCAATTCTTCTGGCTGTTTTCTTTACCACACCTGCGGTTGCTCATTTTGGAATGGTCATTCCATCCGATTCCATGGTCATGCAGAATGACAACAAGGATGTCACGCTCACGCTTTCCTTTTCACACCCCTTTGAATCAGTCGGTATGGAGCTTGAAAAACCAAAGGTTTTCGGGGTTGATTTCAACGGGGAAAAAAAGGATCTGCTTCAACAGGTAGCAAAGACACAGGTAATGGGACAACCGGCATGGAAGGCCGACTATACCGTGAAACGGCCTGGTGTCTATATGTTCTATATGGAGCCGAAACCGTATTGGGAGGCGGCAGAGGATTGTTTCATCATTCATTATACCAAAACAGTCGTCGCTGCATTTGGGGATGATGAGGGGTGGGGCGCGGAGATCGGTCTGAAAACCGAAATTGTTCCCCTGACCAAACCATATGGACTGTATTCCGGAAATGTTTTTCAGGGTGTGGTCAAACTGAATGGAAAACCGGTTGCAAATGCAGCGGTCGAGGTGGAATTCTACAATCAGGATAAAAAAGCGGAAGCGCCCACAGATTATATGGTGACACAGACCATCAAGGCGGATCAGAACGGTGTATTCACCTATGGAATTCCCCATGCCGGGTGGTGGGGATTTGCTGCATTGAATACCGCTGACTATAAAATAAAACAGAATGGAGAGGACAAGG
>CAMBQS010000134.1 GCA_945870015.1 Desulfocicer vacuolatum DSM 3385 | reverse complement strand
AGCCACACGCACGACGATTTCCGGATATTCGGCTGGATTTTGTTTGGCTGCCCGCAGCATATCCGCATCCAGCACATTGGCCTGAACCTGCATGCCGCCCTGATCAAAATAGGTAGTAAACAGGTTGGCAAGAGCGCTGCGGCCGGCTTTGCCGGCAACGGACTTGCGATCGAATTTCAGGTTCAATGCACAGCAGTTGGACCACTTCCGGCTGTCCAGGGAAGCGGCAGAGCGCAGAACAGCCGTAGGTCCTTTCCGGTCTGCTCCATCCGCAGGGGAGAGTCCGTTGGAGAGCCTTTGCCCGGATCCCCTTCCATTGGGCAGTGCGCCGGTAAGACGGCCAAACGCAATATGGCAGGTCATGGAATAGATGCCTGGAATATAGCGTCCGCCCCTTGAATTGCGGTGAGCTATAATGGCATTGGAAAACACATCTGCCGCCAGTTGGGTCATCTGGTCAACATCGGCTATTCCATTACCGTATCTGGGGAACTGATGCATAAGCTCCTGCTGTAATAGGCGGTGATGCTGATAATCTGTTTTCAGGATATTCAGCAGCTCTTTCAGGGTGAACCGCTTTTGCTGAAAAATGAGCTGTTGGATTGCGTACAGGGAATCCCCTGCATCTGCCAGGCCTGCAACCTGGATCGATGTCAGATCATATAAAGCGCCTCCCCAGGTAACGTCTTTTCCTTTTTCAAGACAGCCTTCCGTAACCATGGAGTTTACCGGTGTCGGGCGATAGATGCGGTAGGTTGCTTCCAGCCATCCGATGACTTTTACCATTTCAGCCACAGCATGTTCCACCTGGCTGCGGAACGCATCCGTAACATCATCAAAGGAATACATTTGTTCAACCGGTTTGGTCGGAGCGCCCATTCTTCGTCCAAAATGGCGCTGGCCATAGCAGTAACCCTGATTCAGGGCCAATTCCAGACACAAGGGCAGATTGAACAGGGCCGCATCACTGGAGTTGTACGTTCTTCCCTGACTCGCCATTTCCACACATCCGATTATAGCATAGTCACGGGCATGTTCTTTCGACATTCCTGCCTGTTCCAATGCAGCCACCACAGCGTTATCCCCGAAAAAAGAGGGTTTGCCGCATCCGAGTTGAACCGTGGCAACCGCGTTATCCAGAAACCAGCGGGGGGTGTTCTCATGAATCCGGACGTGCAGGGCTGGTTCTCTTGTGCAGATCTGGGCATATGCATCCAGAACGATGCAGGACAATTCATTGGTCGTGTCCTTTCCGTTTTCATCCGTTCCGCCGATGGTGATTCCCTGGGCAACGCCATTGCCGCTGAAGTATTGATCAATCCGTTCCGAGTACACCGGCATGGTTTCGCAGGTTTTCAACTGGAACGAGGCCATGATTTCCGTTGCGGTTTCACGGGTAATGGTTTCCTGTTCCAGATCCCTGCGGAAAAGCGGAAGCAGGATACGGTCCAGACGGCCAAAAGACATTCCCTGTTCAAAATCTTCCAGGTTCATGGCCACATGAACGATCCAGCAGGACTGCAACCCTTCCAAAAATGTTCGGGCAGGAAAATAGGGAATATGCCGGCAGGCGTTCGCTGCGGTCAGAAGTTCTTGACGACGCGGATCAGATAATCCGGTCTGGTTTGCCAGTTTCTCTGCAAGGTCAGCCAGATTGGCGGCCATGTTGCGAATTCCCTGGATGGTGATTTGAATGGAGTGATAAAATGCAACCTGATCTTTGTCCAGCTTTGTTCCGTCCGGCAGCGCCCCTTTTTCCAGACAGGTTTTTGCGATCTGATCCGGTTTCTGAAGGCCATAATGTACCACGTTATAATAGCCACCAACCTGATGTCCTACGCCGGCTTCTTCGGTAATGAAATATCGCTTGGCCCGGAAGAAATCCAGAAAGTGCTTGAATCGTCCCGGCTTGAGCAGTGCCCGGCCCCCGATGCTGGAAAACAGACCGGATAATCCGATCTGAATCAGTTCCTTTTTTTCTTTTGTGGTCAGATGGATGGGAATCCGGCGTTTTTCCAGCCGGAACAGATCTTCCAGGATGTTGATAGAACCGCCTTCCGGGTAGTAGTTGGCGGCGGTTCGTTTGGAAGTCATGTTGCCGATGATCCATTCTCCGTTATAGATCCGGGGTTGTCTTTCCGACATCACATAGGCCAATGCTTTTGCCCGTTTTATCAGGGGATGATCTTTTTTGCTGAGCCTGCCGGCGCTGCTTCTTTGAAAGCGCAACAATAAACGGGGTCTCTCCAGGCAGAGGGAGTAGGGTGAAGCAAACAGGTCTGCTTTGATGGCGGCAATCCGGTCGTTTGGTTTTCGGAATGATGGTTCGGTTTCCGATAAATGTTCTTCTTTGATTCGGGCTGCCGGTGCCTGGTTTGAATAGGCATTCATTGATATTGCCTCCTTGCATGGTCTTGTTGGTTTACGGCCCTGAAACCGTTTCAGGCAGACAAAGAGATCCGGTTAAGAACGATTGATTAAACCGCGGATGCCCCTCCGTCCACCATGATGGTTTGGCCGGTGATAAAATCAGCTCCCGGAGAACATAAAAACAGGGTTGGATGCGCAATATCGATGGGGTCCGGTATTCTTCCGAGGGGTATGGTTTTCACGATCTCTTTCCGGATATCCTCATTGGACCAGAAGAATTTGCTGAAATCGGTTTTCACCATGCATGGAGCGACTGCATTCACCTGGACGTTGAATGGGGCCAGTTCCATGGCCAGTACCTTGGTCATCATTTCAATTCCAGCTTTTGCGATTCCATAGATTCCCATGGCCGGTGCAGAACGCCTGGCAGCGATGGAGGTGATGCTGACAATTTTACCGGTTTTGTTCTCCCGCATGATTTTACCGGCTTTCTGAGAGCAGCGGAAGGTTCCGGTAAGGTTTGAATCGATAATTTTTTGCCATAGAGATGGGTCGGCATCCAGTACAGAAGTGACGATATTCATACCGACATTATTGATCAGTCCGTCCAGCCGGCCAAAAGAAGAGATCGTCTGTTTCAGCAGGTTGTCCACATCTTCATCTTTGCCGATGTGCGTCTGAACAGCAAGAAGCCGGTTTTTTTCAGCCTGTAATTTTTCTTTTGCTGCATCAAGTCCTTCCTGTTTGCGGCCGCAGATGACCACTTTTGCATTCTGCGCAAGAAGCAGTCCGGCAATTTCAAGACCGATTCCCCGGCTGCCGCCGGTTACCAGAAAGACCTTATCATCCAGTTGGTAGGACAGATTGCTCATACTTGTTCTCCTTAGTTTTTATTCTGTTATAGAGTGGATGCGATCAATGCCGCTCCGATGGCTCCGTTTACCTGTGCGTGTGCGGATACAATGATCGGTGTATTGAATTTTTCTTCCAGTGCTTTGACTACCCCGATATTTTTGGCCACACCTCCGGTCATCATGACCGGAGAAGTAATACCGATCCTTTTTCCCATGGCCATTACCCTGGAGCCAATGGATGCATGAATTCCAGCAATGATGTTTTCCCGTTTTTCTCCCTTTGCAATCAGGGAGATCACTTCGGATTCCGCAAAGACCGTACACAAACTGCTGATCGAAGCGACGTTATCTGCCTGCAGCGATAATTCGCCAAATGCGTCCAGATCAACTTCCAGGGCGCGTGCCATGACTTCCAGAAATCTTCCGGTTCCGGCAGCGCACTTGTCATTCATGGAAAAATCCTGAACTTTTCCCTTATCGTTGATTACAATGGCTTTACTGTCCTGTCCTCCGATATCAATAATGGATCGGATTTCCGGATTTAAAAAATTGGCTCCGGCAGCATGGCAGGTTATTTCCGTGACCGCTTTATCGGCGAATTCAATGCTGTTTCTGCCATATCCGGTGGCAATGATTTTATCAATCTGGGAAGCAGCTATTCCCAGTTCCGACAGGATTTGATCAAAAACCTGCCTGCCTGCATTCCGGGAGTTGTATCCGGTCAGGATAACACATGCTCCCAGAAGTTTATGGTCCTGTATGATTGCGGCCTTAGCGCTTATGGAACCGACATCGATACCTGCTGTTATCATAAAAATCCTCTTATTTCATACAAATGTTATCAGAGATCGAAAGTCAGCTACTTCAGCATTTCAATAAACGCATCAATCCGCGTTTCGATCTGGCTTTCGGAAAAATTCCGTTCATCCGACATGTCAGCCTCGATCATCAGGGTGGGGATGCCAACCTTTTCCTGGATGATTCTCTGAATGTCATATTGCCCAAGCGAATAGGGCTTGCAGCTTCTGTTGGAATGAAATACCACGCCGTCAGCATCATATTTTTCAATCATTTTGACAATGTTGTCTGCCATGATGTCGGTTCCGGTGTTCAGGAAAATCCGGGTATACATTTCCGCCAGTGAACCCAGAAAATCATTTTCATCCAGGTATTGCATGGAACTGCACCATCCGGAGGTATAGGTGTCTGCCACCAGACAGGCGGAATGAGAAGCAAACTTATTGGACAGCCATCGCAATCGATACCAGACCGGCAGGTTATCCCAGACCAGACGGTATTTTTCCTCGGCCAGCATTCCAATCCCCTGGGCAATACGGTCTTTCATTTCCGCAAGCAAAGATTCATAAAAATCCACGGCGATCTTTGTTCCACGCAAGGTAACAATCATGGCGAGATGAAAAAATGCATCAAAACAGGTCATGGGCGCGGGACGGTTCATGGTGGTATCCAGAATCTCCTGCCAGAGTCTTTGCCCCTGGATAGATAATTTTCCCACTTCCGTCATGCGGTCGTAATCAAACCGCTTGCCGCATATTTTTTCAAGAAAGTCGATATATTCCTGGATCTGTGTGGTTACATACTTCTTCATATCCGGATTGTATTCCGTATGGCAGATGGGAGTATCCAGAATGAACAGAGGGACTTTATAATAACGGGCCTGCACCTCGTACCATTTTAAAACCGTTCCGCAGATATTGTTGCAGCAGACCAGCATGTCCGGTTCCGGAAGTCCGCCGATGGGGCCTCCATTTACGGTTGAGCAGGCAATATCCGCCCGTGCATAGGAACAGAGGTCGCTGGAGTATCCCATCTGCTCGGCTTTTTCACAAAGTTCAACCCCCATTTTACTGGCGCCGATCATGGCTCCGTAATTTTCCGGATAGACCGGGATGATATCCATTACTTGAAGGGGTTCAACCGGTCCACCGCTGGTAATCCATGCGATTTTTTTTCCGGTTTGCTCCTTAGGGGTTTTGGCCTCAATATAGTATGCTGTCATGAGGTCTCTCATTTTTTTATCAGACTTGATTTTTCGTTTTTCTTTTTCCGGATCTTTTATTTTTTCCGTCGATGTCATGGTTTTTCTCCTCGTATCCGTTTTCCGATATGCCGGTTAGCCCGTTAGCCCGAAAAACAATCTAATCCCTTAGTAAATAAACTGGTCAACCGGCAAACCGGCCAACCATTTACAGCATCTCCATAAACGCTTCACATCTGGTTTGAAGCTGGCCTCCGGAAGAAGCTTGCTCTTCAATCTCAAACAGCATGCTGGGAATGCCTTCTTTATCAAGCATCTCTTTCATATAAGGGTAATCAAAGGAATGAGGGTCACAGAATTTCAAAAATACAAAGATGACACCATCTGCATGGTTTTCCCTGATTTTTTCCAGGAGGTAGTTTCCTCTTGCATATATTCCGGAATGCTTGGCCGGGCAGACAATCCGGCTGATATACCGCTCTGCAATATTTTTTTCCAGATCCCCTTCTTCTTTGATCCGGCCCTCAAAGTATCTTGACCCGGTGCAGAAATCATCCCAGACCACGGCGCCACTCGATGATTCAATGACATCATAGACATCCGGCATGCTGCACAATCCTCCGGTCAGAACAATCCGTTTTGTGTTTGGTTTTTTCGCAACTTTTTGATTTTCAAGAAATAGGATGAGTTCCCTGAGCGCATCGGCAAGCCGGCTCCGGTCCATGACCATGGATGCCTTGAAAACAGTGTGGAGTTCGCTGCTTTTTATTTTTTCCGGTGAATTTTTTCGGATTTCATATAATGTTGCAAGGGAACTCCGAACCTGGTTGGATGTCTGGATCGCTTTTTGGAGCATCTCATCGGTTATCCGGACTCCAAAACCGGTTTCCAGGTCTTTCCTGAATTTCCGGATGACCGAAATCATGTATTGTTCGGAACTCTCCGTATCTAGTTTAACCGGCATGATCAGATCCGCATGAAATGCATAATTTGTATTCATCCTCCAGATATCGGACAAACGCTGAATGGAGTCACAGGTATGCGGAAAAACCGTTCCATCCAGAAAATTCAGGCGCCCTTCCAAGGAGTCTTCCAGTGCGCCACGAACAAGGCTGCAACTATATGCCTGCAAAAATGCGTTTGCTTTGGAAATCGTTGCTCCGGAGCCTAAAATTCGAAACGGAAGGGCGCCCGCAGCCGTAATCAGCTCTTCCGGTGTGTAAGAACAAAAATTTCCGATCACCTTTCCCCCTGTTTTCTCTTTCCAGTTTTGGGCATATTCATAGGGGTTTGAAACAATTTGTTTAAAAATGCCGATATGTTCCATGTACGATACTCCTCGATTTTTTGGGTATGGTGTATTGTTTTTTAAAGAAACAAACCAATTGGTTTGTTTTTTTATAAAGCCAGAGTTTTATTTTTTTGTCAATCATTTGTTTTAAGACAATCAGGGATGTTATGAGAAGAAAAAATGGCCTAAGCAGGTTGCTCTGTTTCATGTGTCTTTTCGAACCATAATCAGAGGGGACACTATTTTGATCCATTGGTTTCGGAGTGTTTGATAATAATCCGGTTCATCCAGAACAATGGACTGGATCGCCATGCCCCGCATGGAATAGAGTGTCAGGTTCATGAGGGTTTCGATGGTTCCGGAGCGATCATCAACTGTTGAAAAATGTTCCCGCCAGAGTTCATCCAGAGAATCAAAAAAATGTTTGATTACCGGTTTCAGACGTTGCCGCAACTCTTCATCGGTACGGCAGGCAACATTGAATTCAAGCCAGATATCACGGTAGGTTCCCTGATAATAATTTTTCCAGATATAGTCCACAACCTCAATCAGCAGGTTGCTTCGATTTTTAAAGCTGGGTGCAATCTCCCGTGCTGTTGCGATCGGTCCTTTTAAAAAGTGTTCGGCGGCTGCAGCAACAAGTTCTTTCTTGTTGTTATAATGATGTCGCCACGCACCTCTGGAAACACCGGCCCGGTTCAGGATTTCTGAAATAGAGGTTCCATGGTATCCGCGCTCCTGAAGGCAGATCAGGGTTGCTTCAATCAATCTGATTTTCATTTCCCGGCTTTTTTCTTCTTGCTTCTTTTTTTTCCTTATGCAGCACATGAAATTGTTTCCTCATTATTTTTTAACTCGATACTGGATTGTGAATTGTTATCGGAAACGTGAACCAAGTCAGGTAATGGACTATAAGGAAGAAGTCAGAGGGTGTCAAATCGCTTTTGGAAAAAATGGTTGAATTTTCAATTTCCGGCAAATTGTGGCTTAGTCGGAAGGGGAGATGTTTTTTTTCGGTTCGGTTCCTTTTTTGAACAAGGCATTCACCGAATCAGGAGTGGTTTCAGATACCGGGTTTCCGCTTGTTGGATCCATCCTCACCCTTACGGTTTCATCCGGTATATCAAAAGAGCGTCCTGAAGATCCGGACTCGGCATGTTGCATGACATCCATCCAGATCGGCAGGGCTGCCTTTGCTCCGGTTTCTCCATTTCCCAGTGTTACAGAAGAATCTTGACCAACCCAGACTCCGGTGGTTACAGAGGGTGAAAATCCGATAAACAGCGCATCTTTATATTGATTGGTTGTTCCTGTTTTACCGGCGATAGGCTGCCGCAGAGATTTTGCTTTCTGGCCTGTTCCTTCCAGAATGACCCCGTTCAGCATATCGGTAATGATGGCGGCACCGACCCTGGACATGGCAATTGATTTTTGGGGTTTTGCACGCCAGATCATTCTCCCACGCCGATCCTGAATCTCGGTGATTGCAAAGGGTTTGATCAGTTTGCCCTGGTTTGGGAATACGGAATAGGCAGCCGTGAGTTCCAGAAGTGTCATTTCCGCCGTACCCAGTGCAAGGGAGAGGTATGAATGAAGCCGAGATTGAATTCCAAGGGAGGCGGCAAATCTTGAAACAGAAGATACCCCCAATTTTTCCATCAACCGGACTGCCGGTATATTTTTGGAAAAGGCAAGCGCTTTGCGCAATGTGATTTCCCCCATATAGTCCCTGGAAAAATTTTCAGGTTCCCAGGGAGGAGAATCCCCGGGTGTGGAAAAAGCAACGGGTGAATCCAGCAAGAGCATGTTCTGGGGGAATCCCTGTTCCACTGCACAGGCGTACAGAATCGGCTTAAAGGCTGAACCGGGTTGTCTTTTCGCTGTCATGGCACGGTTATAGGAACTCCGGGAAAACTCTTTTCCTCCTATCATGCAAAGGATACCACCGGTTTGAATGGAAAGGGAGAGTACAGCCGCTTCGGGTTTTGGATTGGGGATGTTGTTTTTTTCCATTCGGGTTTCCAACTCCTGAAGCCGGTTTCGAACAGCAGATTCAGCAGACTGTTGAAGCTCAT
>CAMBQS010000133.1 GCA_945870015.1 Desulfocicer vacuolatum DSM 3385 | reverse complement strand
TGAAAATAGTCTTTCACAATGGCTTGGAGACCATTATGATTTTCATCCGCAAGAAGGAAAAGATTTAGGGGTTCGGATGGCCAATGCCTTTAACCGGACTTTTTCTTCCGGATATGACCGGGCCATTCTGATTGGAACAGATTGTCCGGAAATGACGGCAGAGATCATGAAGGAAGCTTTTTATGGAATCGATCAGACAGGAAGCGTAATTGGGCCATCAATTGACGGCGGGTACTATCTTATTGGGTTCAAGATAGATTCTTTTACGGAAAAACCGTTTCATGATATGGCCTGGGGAACGGATATTGTCTATCAGGAAACACTTGATCGCTGCCTTCAGATGAATATCAAGCCGTATATCCTTCCACCCCTGAACGATATCGATACATGGGATGATCTGCAACTGTTTTACCGGCATCATCATACCGATGCTGTTTCCGGCTCCCGTACAATCCGATATCTGAGAGCGAATAAAATACTGGATGCCATTCCCTAATATTGAGTCAGGGAACCGTTACTCTTTGCAATCCGGATTGCATGGTGAAAAATCCAGATGCTGATCGGTATCATTACAACACCAAAACCAAGAAGCGGGAGAATTGCCGGCAGCAGCGACCTTGTCGAATATCCTTGCAAAAGTGCCAACCGTATTCCTTCCAGCGCATGGGTGATGGGAAACAGAGTGGATACGGTTTGCAGCCATTCGGGAAGTACGGTTATCGGATAGTATATTCCTCCCAGAAGCCATGAAAGGCTGGTAAAAATCCAGTTGAATGGATCGCCTTTTTTCAAAACCATGATGAAACCGGCGGAGAGAATCCCCACGCTGCTGAAGCAGACAATCGTAAGACATAAAATCAAAAAAGCCCCCATATAGTTGGATTGCTCCAGATGAATTCCAAAAGCAAGTGCACCGAAAAAAAGATAAATCAGAATCCGGACAGATGTGATAACAAAGCTGTAAAGGGAAGAAGAAAGGATGATTAACGGAACTCCGGTACGGGTCGCAAGCATCGCCTCCAGCGTACCGGTAATCTGTGCTTCCCGGATGCTGCCGGCAAAGGTCCCGAGTGCAACCTGCATATACCCTGCAAGGGCAATCCCGATGATGACAAAAGAAAAATAATCTCCGCCATATCCGGATAAATGGGGCAAAGCAGCATCTCCAACCAGCCGGGATAAAAAATAGATGGAAAGGACGGAAAAGATGATTCCCATGAAATGAACGATAAAAGAGAATTTATAGCTGGACTCATTCAGGAAATCTCTCCGGAGGAACGCGACAGGCTTTCGAAAACGCAGATAGAGATTATTCATGCAAGCTTCTCACAAAAAGTTCATCAAGCGGCAGATTACTCTGAACACAGGATTGAACCGGAATGCCGGATTGTTTGATGGTTCCTTTGTGGATAATGGCAACCCGGTCGCAGATATCCTCTGCTTCCTGAATGTTGTTTGTTGACAGAAAAATTGTCTTGCCGTACCGACGAACCAGAACCTCTTTGATAAAAGTCCGTAAATTCCTGGAAATTTCAGGGTCCAGGCTGCGGGTTGGCTCATCCATGAAAAGGATTTCCGGATCTGTGAGAAGCCCCCTTGCAATGGCCATCTTCTGCCGGGTTCCGGACGAGTACTCCTGAAACCTGTGGTCAAGCTGGTCTGCAAAACCAAGCTGCATCGCAATCTCTTCAATCTTTTGTAAAGCTTCATCTCCCGGGATATTATTTAATGTTGAGAAAAAAGATAAATTTTCCCTGCCGGTCAACCGCCAGTAAAAACTCCTTTCGTCACTTACCACCACACCGATGATGGATTTGATTTCCTTTTCATGTTTCACAACGTCCATACCATGAATCAAGGCGTATCCGGATGAAGGCAGAATCAGTGTGGACAGAATTTTTAACAGGGTTGTTTTTCCGGATCCGTTCGGGCCAAGGATTCCAAAAATCTCGCCTTTTTGAACCTGGATCGAAACATTCTCCAGTGCCGGCTTCTCTTTTTTCAAAAAAGGATGAAACAGCAGTTCCCGATATCCTTTGGGAATGGGATATTTTTTGCCAAGGTTCTTTGTTTCAATTACCGGAGACAAATATTCTGTCATAGCCGGCTAAACCGGATCCGGAAACACCGGCTTTTTTTTCATCAAAAAGGCTGTGATTCCATGAAGGCACTCCCCGGAAGCAATCAGCGAAATGGCCCGTTCATACTCAAAAGAGAGGTTTTCTTCCAGTGTCAGGCTGGTGCTTTTCCGGATCACCTCAAGCGCATACCGTACCGAACGCGGACCGTTCTCCGCGATCATATTTGCCATGTTTTTTGCCTCATCCAGAGCGCAACCGGATGGACTGATCCGGTTGACCAGTCCAAGTTTTTCCGCCTCATTGGCCCCGATTTTCCTCGCGGTCAGAATGATGTCCGCTGCTTTGGCCGGGCCTAGCAGACGTGCAAGGGTCGCTCCTCCTCCCCAGTCCGGCATCAGGCCCAGCTTTACTTCTGAAAAACAGATCACTGCATCCGGGTCCATTACCCGGATGTCGCATCGAACAGCAAATTCTGCACCACCGCCATAAGCCATCCCGTTCAGCGCAGCGATAATGGGTACGGGAAGGTTGACAAAACCATCAACAATCCGTCTGAATTCCTGCATGCAGGCAACAACCGGCTGTTCATTCCGGGATTCCAAGGCTTTGGCAAGCTGATCCACATACGGGTTATCCGGATTCACATCAAACCCAGCGCTGAATGCCTTACCGGCACCGGTAATCATCAGTACCCTGGGCAGATTTTTCCTCACTTCTTCCGTAATCTTTTCCAGGGATTCAAACATCTTGACATTAAAGGTATTGTGACGCTCGGGCCGGTTCAATGTAACCGTTCCAAGATGACCTTCCCTGCTGTAATCCACACCATATTCCGTCATAATAAGGCTCCCTTTGCTGTATTGATTTTTTTCAATTAATACAGATATCGCTCATTTATTCAAGGGCTTTGTTGTGATCTTCATTCAATCAGTTTTTTATAGTCTTCCGGTGAAATCGAAAGCCCGATGCACCTCTGGATGGGAAGCCTGTTTGCTTTGTATCGGCGAATGGCCTTTTCCCTGTGGATAATCCGGCCATAAAAACCGCAAACCATATTGGCTGCATTTCCATCGATCGGTAAATCATCAACAGCCAGAAGAATGTTTTCATCTTCTGTTTTCAGATAAAGTGTACTTAAAAATTCAAAAAAATCTTCCACAAAAACTGACTGGTAAACATCTTTTGGATTGGCAATCTTCTGTAAAAATGCCTTCAGCTCATTGTAAGGGACATGATCAGGGGTTTTATGCTCAATTGTATAGGAAAAGCTCTGAAAATCTTTTTCAGAGGGAAACGGATCTTCTGTGATAACCGGAATCCCGACTGCCCATATCTCAAGCAGTCCGGCTATGGTTATCAAAAAAAGCCCCCATTTCAAAAATCCTGACCGCTGATACACCTGGGGGGGAAAAGCCGGATATTCATCTTGCCGGTTTTGACCGGCATGAAACGTTTCTGAAATCCGGAATCTGATTTTCAATCCAAAAGCCAGCAAAAAAATGCCTGCAATAGCGACAAGAATGGAAAAAAAATGATAGATATTCATTGTTCACCTATTTTTTTCTCAGCCTCGCAACCGATTCAATATGATATGTATGAGGAAACATATCAACCGGTTGAACTTCAATAATCTCATATGCTTCCTGGATCATATTCAGATCCCTGGCAAGTGTTGCAGGATTGCAGGAAACATAAACAATTTTTTCAGGAGCCATGTCCAGAACCTGAGAAACAACATCCTTATGCATGCCGACCCGTGGAGGATCAATAATCATCATGTCTGGTTTTTCTTCAACGCCGGCAAGCAGATTCTTGATATCTCCCAACCGGAATGTACAATTATCAATCCCATTTTTCCGGCAGTTCTTTTCCGCGTCCTGGACAGCGCTCTCAACAATCTCAAGGCCGGTAATTCTCCCTGCTGCTCCGGAGAGCCAGATCGGAATCGTACCGGTGCCGCTGTAAAGATCCAGGATATGTTCAGATCCGGATAATCCAGCATATTCTTTCACCTTGTCATACAGCATGGCCGCACTCCGGGTATTGGTCTGAAAAAACGAATTGGATGAGATTTCAAATTCATAACATCCCATTCTGTCTTTTAAGATGCTTTCCCCCTTGAGCAGAATTTCATATTCACCAGTGGCCACACCGGCTTTCCGGGACGTAATATTGTTTACGACCGATACGATCTGCGGATACTTTCGGATCAGCAAATCCGCCAGGGGTTCAACAATCCGGATATCCTCGGATGCGGTAATAATATTCACCATCCAGGTATTATAATAAACAGAGTTGCGGAGCATGATAAAACGCCAGAACCCCTCATGGCTTCGTAAACCATAGACTGGTACATGAGATTCTTTAATATACTGACGGATATCATTCAATATCGCGTTACCAAGATCCGGCTGCAGATGACACTTATCGATATCCAGCACTTTATAAAATGTGCCGGGAACGTGCAGTCCCAGAGCAAATCCATTCTCTTCATCCGCCATCCCCATTTCAGACGGAAGCAGCCATCTTTTTTCAGAGCAGGAAAATTCCATTTTGTTTCTGTATTCAAATATGGGATCTGAAGGAATTGCCGGATGAACCGTGACATTGTCCATTTTCCCGATATGGGATAAGGATTCAGCCACATGCCGGGTTTTATATTCCAGTTGTTTTTCATAGCACAAAAACTGCCATTTGCATCCACCGCAAAACCCGCTGAATTTGCAGGGTGCTTCCACACGATCCAAAGATGGCTGAATCAGTTCAACCACCCTTGCTTCTGCAAATCGTTTTTTCTTTTTATGCACATGAACACGGACCTTGTCTCCCGGAACTGTCTGGTCTGTGAAAACGGTGAAACCATCCACCTTGGTAATTCCCTTTCCGCCAAACGCAATATCCGTGATCTCCAGTTCATACATTTTCCCTTTTTTAATTTCCATTTACACCTTGCTCCAAGGATATCTGCCTGCAAAAAGGCAATTAAAAAATTTCTTATCCCCATGAAACAGCAAAATGAATAAGGGGGATAATTTCCATGACACCACATAAAAAGTTTTGTATACTGTCTCAGTTCAGAATGAAAATCAAGTTAAGATCGTGAATATGTAAAATCATGCAAAAAAAAATCATCCCCATCTCTTTTTTATCTCAAGGACTTACATTAAGTGGTTTTCTCCATCTTCCGGATGAGGAGAAACCGCCTGTTGTGATCGGGTCTCATGGCCTTTTCAGCAGCGGTAATTCCCCCAAACAGATTGCCCTTGCAAAAAAATGTACCGATACCGGGATAGCATTCTTCCGTTTCGATCACAGAGGATGTGGAAAAAGCGAGGGAGATTTCCAGAAGGTGACCTCTCTTGCCGGGCGTGTCACAGATTTATCAAACGCTGTAAGGATAATGCATGAACATCCTGAAACCGATGATAAAATTGCAATCTTCGGAAGCAGTCTGGGTGGAACAACCGGGTTGTCCCTGATCGATAACCAAAAAATTCATGCATTTGTAACCATCGCTGCACCCCTTCGAAGTGAACCCATATTCAATGCTGCAAAATCAAGCGGAGATCTACGCGGCCTTCCGCTTTCTTTTTATGAAAATCAACTCCGGTTTGATATCACGGACAATCTGTCCAACATATCAAACATACTCATTTTTCACGGAGATTCTGATGAGACGGTTCCGGTTGCAGATGCGTATGAATTGTATTCAAAAGCCGCTGAACCCAAAAAACTGATTATCCAGAAAGATGGAGATCACACCATGAGCAAGCTTCATCATCAAATCCATTTCATGAAAACCGCTTCCGAATGGTTTAAGAAATGGCTGACCCCATTCTGATCAGTTCAACTCAGCATTCATCTTGTGATGGAAACGTTCTGCTCTCAGGCAAAAGGTTTCCAGTTTGGCACTGATCAATTGCGGAAATGGTGATCCATCACTCTCAATCGCCAGAAAAGGAAGATCATCCATTCCGTCAAGCAGTTGCCTGAGTTTTTTATTTTTCGGATCTGTTGCCAGCTTATCTTTTGCGTTCATGACACGGTTTAAAATAGATTCGGACATCCGGTTTGGCATACAACCAAACGGACCCACTGCGATTACACCACAGGTATGAGTCGCAATCTCTTCTATAGCGCTGCCGACGGTTAGAATCGCTTCTCCAGCCAGTTTTGGAGAGATGTAGGCTGATCCGGTCCGGACAACCTTATCAATATGAAATGGTTCAAAATGAATCAACCCGGAATCGGATAAGATACGCTTCAACCGTTTTTCATAATGGCTCATCAAACCCTTTTTAATGAGAAACGCCACCCGCTCCTTGACAGACATCTGTTCATACACCAGTTTTTTATCCACAAGATAATCTGAATAGAGCAGCCACTCGGCAATGGGCGAACAGATGGATGAAAACCCTTTTTCCGCCAGGTATTCTGTCAGATACTGTCTGGACAGGCCATCCCGCCGGACAAAAATCTCTCCGGCAATCAAAATGGTTGGAACGGTTTCCGGCGATCGGATCAGGGGAATTTTTTTCAGATCAGAACTGAATTCCGCCAGTTGTTTTTCAATATCCTTGTACTGGCCGTGTTCCAGTTGCAACAATATCTTCTGCCATCCATGCTCTAAAACCTCCAATGCTTTTTCAGGATTCCCGGTATTTGCAAGAAGCATGGAACGGATATCCTCAACCGCATCGGATATGATAACTGCCCACCAGACCCGGAGCTGGATATCATTTCCAAGTCCGGCATAACTGTTTTCCGAAGTCAGGGATAGAAGTGCGACATCCTCAAGCTCCAGTCTTTTAATCAGGTCTTCCATGAAAACAAAGTACTGTCCGAACCGGCAGGGCCCTGCTCCGGTCGGCATGAAGTATACCAGTTTTTCATCCTGCTTTTTCTGATGGAAAACATAGTCCAGAAGCGTTCCCACCGTCAGTATCAAGGGAAGGCACTCCTTGCAGGATGTGTTGGCCCGTCCCAGTTTTAAAATAGCCTCATCAGACGGGGGGTGAACAACCGCATGAAATCCCTTTGACCGGAATACGGCTGCAAATGATTCTGTTGAAAATCTTCCCATGGAAGGAAATAAAAGTGTCACCTTCGGATCATTCATGGATAGAATCTCTCCGGAAGATGTCCGGATATCCGGAATCGGAGTGTTAAACAGAATCTGAGACGAGGTGAACCCGGACTGTTTTTGAACGATAAACTGTTTTGACACCAGATGACGGTAAGCTGCAACAATGTCGAGGAAAGCTTCAATACGGGTTTCCAGGCCTGCATCTGCCGTATGACTGTCCAGCTCAAGAGTAAGGGATGGTTTTTTGCCCATGATACTTCGAAAATACCCGATAATAAATGAGTCCGGGCCACAGGAAAAATTGGTGATATAGGTTCCAAAAAGTTGAGGATGTTTCTCTACATATCGGGTGGCTTTAAGGATTCGTTCTCCTATCCCCCAATACATATGACGCTTTGCCTTTTCTTCCATACTGGGCAGAAAATCAAAAGGAATGATCAGAACACCGCGGGAAGCAAATTTATGGGGTATCCCCATGTTTGCTTCACCGGCAAATCCGCTATAAGATCTTCCAAACAGAACAACGGCGGTCTTTTCCGGATCGGTTTCCAGCTCCGCGATCACCTTTTTTCCGATCTCTCTCATCTCCGCCATGCATTGGTTCTGGTTATTCAAGGCGATCTGAAATGCTTTCTCCGCCTTTTTTCGATCTATCCCCATCTGGCGAGCCACTTTCACAAGAACCGGCTGAATGGATTCAAGCCCGTCTTTTAGATCCAGATATGGGGCAAGCACTTTCAGGTTGTTCTGTTTCATCACATCCAGTTTATCCTGAAAAGTAGACTGTAAATAGAATGTCTCTCCCTGGACAAACGGACAAACCTGAGAACTCAACTGTCCATTCCGGTTTGGAATGGATTTCAGATGAGGCAAAAAAATGTAATCCAGTCCTTCAGAGTTCAGAAGTGTGTCAAAAAAACCATGCGCCAATTCTGCAGGATAGCAGAAAGCGGATTCCCGCTGATCAATCCCAGCCTGGGAAACCGTTTCCGGAAGAACGACCTCATATCCGAGCTCCTGGAAAAAAACTGCAAACAAGGGGAAATAGGTATTGATCAAAAAACTTCTATTGATCCCGACCTTTCCCCTTCTTTTTTCGACTGTTTCTTTTCGGTTTCCTGCATATTTTTCAAAGACCAACTGCTGGCGTATCTTTACGAGTTCCAGGCTCTTTACATCAAATTTGATATTTTTTCGTATATTATAATAACGGTTGCATGCTCCGCCAAAAGGAAATTTCTTATCCCCAAGATGAATCATGGCGATTTCACATCGCCTGTCACACTCCTCTCCGCCCCCATGACATATGAAGGATTTTCCATAAGTCACTTGCCGTTCCGAAAGTTCTTTCAAGTCAAATCGATCCATCTTCATAAGGCCGGTTTCGATTCGTTTCCCGATCTCCAGAGCAGCTCCGAAAGCGCC
>CAMBQS010000132.1 GCA_945870015.1 Desulfocicer vacuolatum DSM 3385 | reverse complement strand
TGTGTTGCCAATATGCCGGGAGCTGTACCGCGCACATCAACCTATGCATTGACCAATGTAACGCTCTCTTATGTTCTGGAGCTGGCCAATAAAGGTTTACAAAAAGCCCTCAAGGAAAATTCGGCTTTGGAACGAGGCCTGAATGTTTACAAGGGGCAATTAACCTGCGAAGAGGTCGCCAATGCCTTTGGGATGAAACATTCACCGGTCAGTTTGTAAGACGGCTTCGCTGGATAATCTCATCCTGCATCTCCGGTGAAAGATCGTTAAAATAGGCTGAATACCCGGAAACCCGGACAAGAAGATTGGGATACAGATCCGGGTTTTCCTTTGCAGCGAGCAGCATGGCGGGGTCCAGGACATTCACCTGGGCCTGCATGCCTCCTTTTCTGAAATAGGTTGACAACAGGTTTTTTAATGCAAGTTTGCCGGTAGACCCCCGGAGTGTCTGGCTGTCAAACTTCAGGTTCAGGTTGATTCCATTGGCGGTTTTGGTAAAATCAATCCGATTAATCGAATTGATGAGCGCTGTCGGGCCAAGCCTGTCCATTCCATTGGAAGGAGAAATCCCGGAAGCGAAACTCTCTCCTTTTTTCCTGCCGTTTGGAAGCGCACCTGTAATCCTTCCGTAGTATTCATGTATGGTAACCGAATAGAGGCCTGTAACATAACGGCCTCCGCGGGTATTTTGATATCGGTTCAATTCATCGGTAAATTTATCAACCACATAAACTGTCCATTTATCCGCATCCGAATGATCGTTGCCGAATTTTTCAAGCCCTCGTAAATAAGCCCGGAGCTGTTTATCTGACAGATTTTGGTTGAGTTGTTCCACGAGGGCAGGAAGTGTTATTTTTTTATCGATAAACACTGATTTTTCAATGGCATAAAGAGAGTCGCCTGTATCAGCCGGGGCTACGCATTGGATACCGGAAAAATTGTACCGGGCACCTCCTGCTGTTGAGCATATACCGTTTTCAAGACACCCATTCAGGAGGCAGCTTGAAAGAGGGGTTGGATGAAATTTTCGATTTGCAATTTCAATGGCCTGAAGATCTTTTATCAACCGGGAGACCTGATCCGCAAGCTGAACCTCAAAAGCGGTTTTGACATCATCCATAGACCGCATGTTTTCGACCGGCATGCTTTTCGCTCCGGACCTGAACCAGGAACCAAACCGTTTGCCCTGATTGAGTGCCAGTTCCAGAATCAAAGGGACATTAACAAGTGCAGCATCGGTTGATGAAAAGCTTTTCCCCTGTGCTACCGGCTCAACACATCCGACTCCGGTATAATCCCTTGCATCTTCTACTGAATATCCATGTTGAACCATGGTATTTACAATTACCGTGTCATTATATAGTGCGGGAGAATTGCTTCCTCCGGACAACATTTGATTGATCTGATCAACATATTTTTGAGGAGAATGACTGGATATCCGTGCATGATAATTGGGTTGACGCATACGCAGTTCATCCATGATTTCCAGAAAAACATAGGTCAGGTCATTGGTTCCGTCTGTTCCATCCGGCCGTAATCCACCCACGGTAACCACCTGGCCGTTGAACATTCCGCCATGAATTCCGGTCAGGTATTCAGAAAAAACAGGTATGATTTCGGATGTTTTTATTGAAAAGGCAGACAGGATTTCTTTGGCCTTGTCCCTGGTAATTTTATGCTGTTGAATATCTGTATAATAAAATGGGTACAGATACTGATCCATCCGTCCGGGGCAGACAGAGTTATCGAGGCTTTCCAGGTTGATGGCAATCTGGGCAAAAAACAGAGATTGAACCGCTTCCTGAAATGACGAGGCTCCTTTTCTGGGTACATTTCGACAGGTTTGGGCGATCTCCAGCAACTCCTGCTTTCGATTGGAATCGGATTCCGACTCAGCCATTTTCTGAGCAAGATTTGCATAGCGGTCTCCAAATTCTGTAAGTGCATGGGCGATGATTTTTACGGCTTCATAAAAATACCATTTTTCCGTGTCCTTTTTCGTTTTCTCCTGGAATTTGGCAGCCTCTGCCACGATGCCCTCTGTACCCACGGTAATCAGTTTTTCATAATCCGGGGCAATATGGGAGATTCCGCCGGATTCATTGATAATATAAAAATACCCTTTGAGTTGATGAATCAGCAGCCGGATAAGTTGAAACGGAGACCGGTATGATTTTAATGCAAGAAACCGGAAACTCCAGAATGGAATGATTTTCAGCAGGTTCCGGATTTCCTTTCCGGAGACTTGAAGAGGATTGACCTTCCGTTTTGAAAACTTGAAAATATCCAACAATACAGGAACGCCATGAAGCTCCGGGAAAATAGATCCGCCGACTCTTTTGGAAGAATAGTTTCCGACAATCAATTCATCTGGATAGATGTGAATCTGTTTATTCATCAACACTTCTCGCAAGGCCTCAGCCATCTGTATGTGAGGGGATTTTTTTCGATTATCGGATATCTTGTGATAAGCTGTCCAGATGTCAGACCGGTCCGTACAGATTCCCGGATTGGCTTTTTGTACGGCTTCTTTGAGACGAAAAATTCGAGAGAGATTATTTTTCTCTGCCACGGGCCTTCCAGGGTGGTCAGTCGTATAGAACAGCATGGATTTTCTCCTTTTCAAACAGCTCTTGGGTTTGTTTCAACTGTTCGGAATCAGGTGATGCAATATTCATGGAACGCTGATGAGAATATATTCTTTTCAGTTTGGCTTCTCCCAGATTATGATAAGGAAGCAAATGGATGGAAAAGTGATGATTGGATTTCAGAAAATCGGCCGTGGCAAGAATATTCTCAACTGAGTTGTTGATACCTGGGATAACCGGCATTCTTGCCTGCAGTCCAGCCTTGCTTCTGGACAGTCTGGAAAAGTTTTCCAGAATCCCGGCATTTCCATAACCTGTAAATTGTTTGTGAATGGAATCATTCATATGTTTCAGATCATAGAACACAAGGTCAAGCCACGGTAGCAGTTTTTCAACCTGCTTCCAATCAGCCAGGCCGCAGGTTTCAATGGTCGTATGAATTTTTTTTTCTTTCACCATGGGAAGCCATTGAAATAAAAAATTTGCCTGGAGCAATGGTTCTCCACCGGACAGAGTAATTCCTCCGTTAGAATCCATAAAAAAATCAATATCTTTATAGATTTCTTCCAGAAGATCTGAAGCACTCCATTCTTTACCGATCATTCGGAGGCTGTTGGTCAAACATTGTGTAACACATTGGCCGCAGACAGTACATCGCTTTGGATCAAACCGGAGCATCGCTTGATCGGATATTGCATTTCCCGGACAGTGTTTTCTGCAGTCAAAGCACTGGATACAGCTTTCTGTATAAAATATCAGTTCCGGCCGGGATTTTTGAGATTCTGGATTTTGACACCAGGCACAGGATAATGGGCACCCCTTGAAAAAAACGGTTGTCCGGATACCTGGACCATCATGAAGCGAAAATCTCTGAATATCGAAAATAACGGCTTTATCATTTGGAAAATGGGCTGGTGCATTCTTATTCATTCCGCCTCGTTACGCAGTTGATTCAGAAACAAATTTGATTTTATGATGCCCATTTTTGCCAGACGAAACCGAAAGGCTGTGGCCAGACATCCGATTCCATAAACCGTGCTTCTTATAAAATTGATGGAAGATGCTTCTGGAAAATAGTTTGTCGGGCAGCTTACCTCCGCAATCGTGTATCCGAGCCATAAAATTTGTGCAAGAATTTGATTGTCAAAAAGAAAATCGTCTGAATTCTTTTCAAGGGGGAGCTCTTTGATCAGTTGCCTTGAGAACGCGCGGTAGCCAGTATGATATTCTGAAAGTTTGGCGCCGGTTAATACATTTTCAGTAAATGTGAGAAACCGGTTGGCAATATATTTCCAAGCCGGCATGCCACCTTTCAGAGCATATCCGCCTAATATCCTTGAACCCAGCACACAATGATATAATCCGTTTCCGATCATGGATGCCATGGCAGGGATCAGTTGGGGGGTATATTGATAGTCCGGATGGATCATGATGATGATGTCGCCACCATGATCCAGAGCCAATCGATAACACGATTTTTGATTTCCTCCATATCCAAGATTGGCTGGATGCTGATGGACAATTGTATGGGGTAGCGTACCGGCAATCGAAACGGTTTGATCACTGCTGCTGTCGTCAACGACAATGACCAGATCGACGATTTCTTGAGCCAGCACCTCATCATGGGTTTTTTTCAAGGTTTTTGCGGCATTATAGGCGGGCATGACAACGATAACTTTTTGATCTTTATACATTTATTTAATTTCTGGATTCAAGCTGTGTTATTTCGGCATGTTGGATAATCTCAAAACCTCTGATTGTTCTCATCTGACTATATGATCAATATGTTATTTTATAGGTTTTTTTATCGTTGGTTCTTGCAAAGCCAAAGCCGTCTCCGCCTTTAAAAGAATCATATCCCAGAAACACTTCCATCATCAGATCGGTTTTTTCTGATTTCAGAAGAGCATAAACATCTGCCCGGATTCCATGTGGTATTCCAGAACCAAAACCTGATTTTGGTGGGGGATCTGTTTGTTTGTAATCTTCTGAGGAGGGGAAAGGATTTTCTTTTGCCGGTCGATATTTTCCGGTTAGAATTTCCCCATTTGGCATTGTCACCGTGATTTCGTTGTAAACTGTATCATATCGTCCGTCGAGGGTGTTCCCGGAATCCAGATGGATCAGTTTCAGGTGAGAGGAACATCCTGTAATAAAAAATCCAATCAGGATAAAGGGGACACAAAATTTTTTAAAGAATAACATTGCAATCTCCTGATCATCAATCGGAATGGTCCGGATGATCATTCCGGCGCCGGGGTTTGATATGGTTATTTACATCTGGATTACTGAAAAAGTTACTCCACTTGATACGCCTGTGTCAAATGAAAAGATATTCATTGTGCAGTGCTGGAATGGATAGAGGTGAGATTTCCAACAACGGTATATTTCGGTGTACGGGTGTTCAATGCCCGGGTTTTGACTTGATTTTTTCCCATGCTTCCAGCACTTTTTTTCGAATTGTTTTTTCGTCAATAAAACTGCCGCTGTTCACATATTTTTTAATGCTGGTAATCTGAATATATCTCGGTGGAATGGAATTCATTGACAGTGCAAAAAGATCTTCAAGGCAAATGGGGCATCTGCATAATGAATGATCTTCTTGTAAAATTTCCCGGATTACCTTGAGTACGATCAATTCGTTGTAATTAAAGATATCAATGACCGAGCAATCTTCAATATTGTAATCAATCCCATCTCTGCTGAAAATTTCCATAATATTCCGCCCCTTTTTTTTGAAGTAGACTGACAGCTACAGAATCCGTTTAAATTTTTTTTCCAATTCAGAGACAGGCCAACTGATTCGGATGGGCCGACCATGAGGACAGTGTGAAGGATTCTCACACAGTGCAAGCTGATCGATAATCCCCATCATCTCTTTTTCAGATAAAGCCTGATTCGCCCGTATCGAACCATGACAAGCCATCAGGATCAAACAATCATCCAAGGTTTTTTCAATACCGCCGGCAAAACCAATATCACTGATTTTTTCTACCATTTCTACAATCAATGGCTTGATCTCTCTGTCTGATAGCAAGGATGGAACCGCTTTGACGGCAAAAGCGTTCCCACCAAACGGTTCAATTTCAAGGCCGAAATCCAACAGTCCGGGTAAAAGCTTTTCGAGTATGGCACTTTCCGAATATCCAAAATCGATAATTTCAGGGATCAGTAATTTCTGGGCCGGTGAGCCGGACTTATCGGCTTTTCTTTTTAACTGTTCAAATAAGATTCGTTCATGGGCCGCATGCTGGTCCAGTAAGATGAATTCATTTTCAGATTCACAGACAATGTAGGTATTATGAAACTGACCGATCACCCGGAAGGGGATTTGAATTCCCGTTGACAGATTGAGATCCTTTTGGGCTGTTGGATAATCATCATAAAGGGCTTGTTCGGGACGCTTTTTGCCCTGAAAGGTGGAATGAATAGATGAGCTGTAAGGACTCCGCTTTTCAGATATAATTTTTTTTTCAGATAGTTCATCGTACTGAAAGTTTGTTTTTTGAAAAGAGGCTTGAAAAGGAATCTCTTTTTCCTCATGTCGATTCTGAGTAAACAACAAGGCAGCCGGCGATCGATCGATCGGGGAGATATGGATAGGAGTTGACATTTCAATCGAAACCGGTTGAGGCTTTTTATGGTCAATCGTGTTCCATGCGTTAAAAACAGCCGCTTTAAGCGTTTCATATACGGTACGATAACCTGCGAATCGGATTTCATGCTTTGCAGGATGAACATTTACATCAAGTTGTTCAAATGGAACCTTTATAAAAAGGACTGCAATCGGAAAACGTCCTTTCATGAGTCTTCCCCGGTAACCCTCGAACAAGGCATGCTGCAACCCCCGGTCTCGTATGAAACGGCCATTTACATACAGATAGATTTTTTGCGATGTGCTTTGCGTTATCAAAGGAGATGATATCCATCCGAAAACAGAAACATTTTCAGTTTCCAGCTCAATTTTTTGGAGATCTTTTCGGATATCCTGCCCAAACACGGATGAAACCCGATCCAGAGGATTGGTCGAAAGAGGCCATTTCTTCACTATTTTTCCATTGTGTACAAGTTGAAACCCAATTTCTGGTCGGCCCAGAGCAATTCCGGACAGTGTATCTGCGATATGTCCCATTTCGCTATTGGTTGATTTCAAGAATTTTCGTCTGGCCGGAGTGTTGTAAAACAGATTTTTTACATCGATCATTGTCCCGACCGGAGCGCCTACTTCCGTAACACTTCTGATTTTTCCACCATCAATCAGAATTTGAGTTGCGGTTTCGGAAGATTCGTCTCTTGTGATAAGTGAAAAATGGGAAACAGATGCAATACTGGGAAGTGCTTCTCCACGAAACCCAAGTGTTTTAATGGAATACAGGTCTGAATCCGTATGAATTTTGCTGGTTGCATATCGCTCAATGGAGAGCAGTGCGTCATCCCGATTCATCCCGGATCCATTGTCTGAAATTCGGATCAGGGAACGGCCGCCGTTTTCAATATCAATGATGATTCGAGAGCTGTTTGCATCAATCGAATTTTCAAGAAGCTCTTTCACGACGGATGATGGACGTTCAACCACTTCCCCGGCAGCAATTTTATTAGACAGAATATCCGGTAATATTTGAATTCTGGACACGAGGTTTCTTTTCTATCCTTGAGAAGTACTTTCCTTTTTGTAAAAACGGAAGATAAACTCACTATCAAGAGGTGACAGGTCAAATCGAATGCATGCCTGATTGATCAGGGCATTCATTTTTTCATCCGGGCGACATTCACGCTCTTCCGAGATCCATTTAATTGCATTACGCAGCGCTTCTCCTTCCGGTACAATACTCATAAAGAACATCCTTACTTATTTATAGTGTCGGTTTTTTCTTATGAAACAGGGTGGCTTGTTCAAAATTATACGCAACCTTGATCAACATCTCTTCGTTAAAATGACTACCCATCAGTTGCAGGCCAATCGGCAAATTGTTTTTCGAAAAACCACAGGGTATGGAAATTCCCGGCACACCGGCAAGATTTGCAGATAATGTAAAAATATCAGATAAATACATATTTAATGGGTCGTCTGTTTTTTCTCCGATTTTAAAGGCGGGACTCGGAGTAACCGGAGATAGAAGTACATCGCATTTTTGAAATGCATTTTTGAAATCTTCGATCATCAGGGTTCTGACCTGGGATGCTTTTCCATAATAAGCATCATAATAACCAGCGGAAAGAGCATATGTCCCGAGGATAATCCGCCGCTGGACTTCCGGGCCAAACCCTTTTGATTTGGTGGTGCGATACATCTGGATTAAATCTTTTGGATCCTTATCCCGAAATCCATAACGAACCCCATCATACCTTGCCAGATTGGAACTGGCTTCACATGGGGCAATTACATAGTAGACGGCTACGGCATATTTTGTATGGGGAAGAGAAACCTCAACAAAATCCGCTCCAAGATTTTTCATTGTATTGACAGCGTTGTCAATGGCAGCCGAAACATCCGGATCCAGACCCTCTGTCATATAATACTCTTTCGGCATCCCGATTTTCAGGCCTTTTAATCCTTTTGTGAGTGATTTTCGAAAGTCAGGGACATCTTTGGGTACAGAGGTTGAGTCATGTGGATCATGCCCTGAAATCACATTCATGAGAAGGGCGCAATCCGTCACATCTTTGGTAAGCGGACCGATCTGATCAAGAGAGGATGCAAATGCCACAAGACCATACCGGGATACCCGGCCGTAAGTGGGTTTCATTCCGACAACACTGCAATGGGATGCAGGCTGTCTTATCGACCCCCCTGTATCGGAGCCCAGAGAACCGATACACATGTCAGCAGCTACAGATGCTGCGGAACCACCACTTGATCCGCCTGGGATTCTTGTAACATCCCATGGATTTCGGGTCAGGTGCATTCCGGAATTTTCAGTAGAGGAGCCCATGGCAAACTCATCCATATTTGCCTTGCCGACGGTAACCGCACCTGCACTTTTGAGTTTTGTCATTACGGTTGCATCATATG
>CAMBQS010000131.1 GCA_945870015.1 Desulfocicer vacuolatum DSM 3385 | reverse complement strand
ATTCTGACCTATGTTGAAAGGGATATTCGAAACCTCGTCAATGTCGAAAATTTAAAGGTTTTCGAGAATTTTATCAAAATTTGCGCCACCCTGTCCGGCACGCTGATAAATTATACGGCGATTTCAAATGCCATCGGCATTTCTCAGCCCACTGTCAAAAAATGGCTCTCCCTGCTGGAAACAAGCGGCATTCTGTTTGTGCTGCCACCGTATTACCGGAATTTCAAAAAACGCATCGTTAAAACGCCTAAATTGTATTTCACGGACACCGGCCTGCTTTGTTTTCTGTTATCCATCCGGAAACCGGAAGAATTAATGAACCATCCGCTTTTCGGCAATATTTTTGAAACATTTGTCATCAGCGAGTTTTACAAAAGAGTGTACCACATCGGCGAGAAACCGCCTTTGTATTTCTGGCGGGACAAAACCGGCAATGAAATCGATCTGGTTGTGGAAAGAGGCATGCAGCTTCTTCCAATTGAAATAAAGTCCTCGAAAACCTGGCATGCATCCATGAATTCGAATATGGCTGCATGGCTCGGGTTTGAGGGCAATTCTGCAGAAAAAGGCCTTATTCTTTACAGGGGGGAGAGCGTGACAGGCAAAAACTCCGCCGTTACGGTGGCTCCATGGTGGTGTGTGTGATGAATTGGGTTATCGGTTATCGGTTGACAGTTGACGGTTGTCGGTTGACAGCCGCCTTCCGGAAATCAGAGCCATATCACTCGATGCTCAAGTTTTTTGGGGGAGTTCCAGGGAAATCATATTTAATTCAAAAAGCGATTGACAATACTTATCATGGATATCCCTGGAATTCCTTTGCTTTGAGCCACGCCGTTATTTCTCAGAAATACCTCTATACACCAGGTCTGTTCCATTCTTGACTGATGCCACTCATAATAAAAATAGCAATGCCCATAGAATCCTTGACAGATACGTCTAATCGACGTATAAAAAGCAATGAATCAGATAATAATAAATCAAAAAGTTTGGAAACAACTGAAGAAACTTCCGATTCATATTGTCAGGAAATTTCAGATATGGGTTGAGCAAGTTGAAATGCTTGGAATTGAAGAGATTCGAAAAATATCCGGCTATCATGACGAACCATTACAAGCGGATAGGAAAGGCCAAAGATCAATCAGGCTATCAAAATTATATAGAGCATTTTATATTGAATATAAAAACGATATCATCATTGAAGTTATAGAGGTGAACAAACATGAATATTAAAAAAAAATATGGTTCAAAAGAACTGAAAAACGCTTATGGGCCGCTTACATTTGGAGGTGCTCTTGAGGCTCACAGAAAGTGCGAAGCAATGAATCAAAAAGAGTTTGCCCTGAAGCTGGGAATATCCGCGCAGAGTCTTTGCGATATTGAAAAGTGCCGAAGGATTCCTTCGCCGAGCCGGGCAGCAAAGATTGCCAAACAGATCGGAGAGCCTGAGATATTCTGGATTCAACTTGCATTTCAGGACATGTTACGGAAAGAACATCTCAGCTTTACGGTTTCAGTTGCGTAGTTTTTTTCAAGGAGTTTCGGAGTCCGCGAGTTACGGGGACAACATATTTAATTCAAAAAGCGATTGACATGCAATCAAGTATAGTCCCCGGAATTCTATTAGAAATTATAAATTTCAGTTTGACAAACTTGAACAATCTGACTAGACTGACCATATGATTTGATCATAGGAGGAACCATGAAAACAGTTTGGAAATTGCAGGATGCAAAGGCCCGGTTCAGCAAAATTGTCGCAGATGCCTTAAAGAAAGGTCCTCAGTATGTAACTCGTCGAGGGGAAAAAACAGTAGTCGTAGTTTCTGTAAATGATTATGAAGAGTTGATTTCCAGTAAGCCTTCCTTTAAGGATTTTTTGCTTGGATGTCCGAAAATAGATGGCGACTTTGAAATTGAAAGACAAAAGGATTCTCCCAGGAGTATTGACCTGTGAAATACTTACTGGATACTTGTGTCATATCGGAACTCGTTAAAAAATCTCCAAATCCAATGGTTTTGGATTGGCTGAAAAATACACCTTCGGAGAGATTGTTTTTGAGTGTTATTACTATCGGTGAAATCCGTAAGGGACTTACAAGATTGCCGGATTCAAAACGAAAAGACAGATTGACGGAGTGGCTCAACACATTATTGGAAGATTATCAAGATCGTATTTATTCAATTGATCTTACCGTTGCCGAGAATTGGGGAGTCATGCAAGGTCAGGCTGAAAAGTTTGGAATGCCGATGTCTTCTATCGATAGTCTTATCGCAGCAATTGCTTATACACATAATTTGGTATTGGTTACGCGAAATGTAATTGACTTTAAGGCAAGTAATCTTCCGGTTAACAATCCCTGGAAAGATAATTGAAACGATTATGGGCCGCTTACATTTGGAGGTGCGCTCGAGGCTCAGCTCATAGTTTTTTTCGATTAATGAATAAATGAATCCCTGAAAGGAAAGACAGGTAAGAAGGCATCCCTGGAATTCCAATATTCTATGCCTGATGAAATTGGGCAAATATAGAATCGCGTAGGGGTACCCCTTGTGGGTACCCGAATTGCTTGTGGGTACCCGAACTGTTTGCGGCCACCCGAATTTTTTATGAACATCTTTCACCTGCTGACCTATAAAATTACGGGCAAAACGGGCAACCAGAGAAAACGGGCAACCACAAGGGATTGCCCCTACGGGTGTGAAAACGATCAACCACCAACCATAAAATTCCAGCCATCCCTGATACCCCCCTGAAAAATGGTAGACTTTCCCATTTCTTTTTTTCTTGACCTGTCATAATAGTTGTTTTTTTTAAAAATGAGGTGTAAAAGTCATCCATTTGGATGTTATTCGACAACCGAACCAGAAGGGTATTTGAGGACAGGGTTATGAAATACTGGCGGGTTCCCCTTGATTCCGGTGAAATCCAGATCACACGGGGCAGGGTTCATATCATTGAGGAAAGATGTAAGGGGTGTGGGTACTGTATTGAATACTGCCCACGGGAAGTACTTGAATTTTCTAAGAAGTTCAACGTAAAGGGCTATCATCCACCCCAGGTGAAGAAAGAGGATTGCCTGAACTGTCATTATTGTGAACTGCTGTGTCCGGAATTTGCCATCTATTCGGAGGGAGAGGTCTGATCACGCCGGATAGTGCCGGTCAGAAAATTCATGCTATAAAACGATGAACCATGGACGATAAAAAATATGAAATCACAAGTCCTCACAGGTGAACATTTTATCAACGGCGATGAGGCCTGCGCGGAAGGGGCCATTGCCGCGGGATGCAAATTTTTCGGAGGATATCCGATTACACCGGCTACAGAGGTGGCTGAGCAGATGTCTGTCCGGCTTCCTCAAGTGGGTGGCACCTTTATTCAGATGGAAGATGAGATCGCAGCCATGACCTCTATTCTCGGGGCAGCCTGGGCTGGTTTCAAAACCATGACCGCCACTTCAGGGCCTGGTTTCAGTCTGATGATGGAAACCGTGGGGCTGGCAGTGGTCACGGAAACGCCTTGCGTGGTGGTCAATGTCCAGAGAGCCGGGCCATCCACCGGTCTTCCTACGCAGGGTGCCCAGGGGGATATGATGCAGGCGCGGTGGGGTTCTCATGGTGATTATGAAATTATCGCGCTGGCTCCGTCTTCTCCCCAGGAGATGTTTGACCTGACCATTACGGCCTTTAATCTGAGTGAAAAATACCGCACGCCGGTGTTTATCATGTCCGATGAGATTGTGGGGCATATGAGTGAAAAAGTGATCATACCCGAGGGGCGAAAAATCAAGACCTTTTCACGGGTAAAGCCCACAGGACGCAAAGACCGATTCAAGCCGTTTCAGCCGGGACCGCTGGGAGTAGCTCCCATGCCGGCTATTGGGGACGGTTATAATGTGCATGTGACCGGCCTGACCCATAATGAAAAAGGGTATCCGGTCATGTCCGTGGATATACAGAAGGAGATGATGGAGCGGCTTCTGGGCAAGATCCGCAACAATCTGGATGACATCATTCTTACAGAGGATTACCGGCTCAAGGATGCAGAGATCGTTCTGGTTTCCTACGGCGTTTCCGCGCGCACTGCGTATACGGCCGTGGAAGAAGCCCGCGGGATGGGGATTCGCATGGGGCTGCTGCGGCTGATTACCGTATGGCCTTTTCCGGAGCAGCGTATCCGGGAGCTGGCCAAAAAGGTCAAAGGGTTTATTACCGTGGAAATCAACATGGGCCAGATCAGCCGGGAAGTACAGCGCTGCGCGGGCATTGTCCCCAGTTTTATTGCCGGACATACGGGCGGGGCAGTCGTTCCGCCGGAGGATGTTCTGAAAATTGCAAAGGAGTTCCTGGCATGAAAAATCATGAAACAGAGATCATGACCCATCCCCTGGAGGATCTGGTACGGATGGATCGGATTCCCCATATCTGGTGTCCGGGGTGCGGTATCGGATCGGTTTTTACCTCCTGCCTGTCCGCCATCAAGCAGAGCAATATTCCTTATAATCAGTTCACCATGGTGTCCGGCATCGGCTGTTCCGGGCGGGGGGCCGGATATATCAATGTTGATTCGTTTCACACCACGCACGGCCGGGCCATTCCTTTTGCCTCCGGGATCAAGATGGCCAGACCGGATTTGAACGTTATCGTGTTTTCCGGAGATGGGGATCTGTTTGCCATCGGCGGAAATCATTTTATCCACGCTGCCCGGCGCAATATGGATATCACGGTGGTCTGCGTCAATAACCTGACCTACGGCATGACCGGCGGGCAGGTGGCTGCCACTACACCCCATAAAGCAAAATCCGCTACCACCGCGGCGGGGAATTCGGAAACCCCGTTTAATCTGCCCCTCCTGGCCTATGCAGCCGGAGCGACGTATGTGGCCCGCTGGACCATGCTGCATGCACGGGATCTGGCGGATTCCATTCAGGAGGCTATCCTGCGCAGAGGGTTTTCCTTTATCGAAGTGCTTTCACCCTGTCCGATCAATTACGGGCGGAGGAACAAGGAAAAATCCCTGGAAACCTTGAAAAAATATCATGAAAACACCATTGTGAAAAACGGCGCCAGCCCCACCGAGCTGGATGTGGATTTCAACAAGGGAGTGATTCTGGGAAAATTTATCGATATTGACCGGCCCACCTGTGACGAGATCTATCGTAAGATGTATTGGCCTCAGGAACAAGGGGCAGCGGATAACCGGAAAACCGGGTGAGGGGAATATGGCAAGAAAAGTCAATAAACAGGAGGTAATTGTCACTGGATTCGGCGGACAGGGTATTGTACTGGCTGGAAAAATTCTGGGAATGGCGGCTGCACTGGGAGATCACAGGGAAAGCACCCTTGTTCAGTCTTATGGCCCGGAATCCAGAGGTGGCGCCTGCTGTGCTCAGGTGATCATATCGGAAAAGACCATCCAGTATCCTTATGTCAAGATGGCGGATGTACTGGTGTGCATGTCCCAGTCCGCCTATGAAAAATACAAGAGCCAGATCAAGCCGGAGGGATATCTGATTACGGATCGGGATCTGGTGAATCCGGACGGACAGAGGGAGGTTTTTGATATTCCGGCCACACGCATGGCAGAGGAACTCGGCCGTTCGATGATGGCCAATATCATCATGATCGGGTTTGTGACCGCCATAACAGCCCTGATTTCCGAGAAAGCTGCACGGGAAGCTGTGAAGTCATCGGTTCCCAAAGGTACGGAAGAGATGAATCTGAAAGCATTTACCAGAGGGTTTGAATATGGCCAGTCCAAATTAAAAGGCAGAGAGAAAAAAGCTGCCGGCCAGACAGGAGCGATTGCATGAAACGCCCCAAGGATCGTTTACATAAAGTCATTGTTATCGGTGCGACACCGTCAGGCATTGCTGCCACCAACAAGCTGGGTGAACTGGGGATTCCGGTCACCCTGGTTGATTCGGAGGCGGACCTGAATCAGAAGCTGGCCAGAGAGGAGTGGCGGCTGAAATCCGGCATTCCCTTCAACTATGCACATCGTCCCGGGTTGATTCGTATTCTGCGGAATTCCCGTATTGAATGCATTCTGCCGGCCCGTGTGGAGGCCATTAAGCACAATCAGCAGGGGTTCAGCGTCACCCTGACCAGACAGCAGACGTTTGTGGATGCGGAAAAATGTATTCTGTGCGGACTCTGTGCCGATGTGTGCCCCATCAGTCCGGAGCCGTTGGAAAAGGCCATTCAATTCAATGGACGGTTCAGTCTGCCCGGCCGGCCGGTAATTGATAAAAGACGCCTTCCCCTGTGCCGGGAAAACTGTCCTCTTGGAGTGAATGCCCAGGGGTATATCGCTCTGGCCAAGGCAGGGAAATATCCGGAAGCCCTGGCATTGATCCGGGAAAAGAACATCCTTCCCGGCATCTGCGGCCGGATCTGTACCCATCCCTGTGAAACAGCCTGCCGCAGAGAACAGTTGGATGAGGCGGTTTCCATCCGTGCGGTTAAGCGTTTTCTGGCCGATTATGAAACCCGGCATCCGGAAAATATCCCGCACCCGGCACCCAAAGCCGGACGTCCGGAGCGGTTCGCCGTGATCGGTTCCGGTCCCGCAGGACTCGCAGCCGCAGCGCAACTGGCTCAGCATGGATGTCCGGTAAAAGTTTATGATAAAGAGGAGGAAGCCGGCGGACTGCTTCGCTATGGTATTGGAGCTCATCGGCTTCCACGCGAGATACTGGATGCTGAACTGAATTACATTGAAAAGATGGGGGTTGAGTTCATTCTGTCCCATCCCGTCAACCTGGCCGAAGACCTTGAACGCATTCAAAAGGAGACGGATGGTATCCTGATCGCAACCGGTTCCTGGCAGGACCGGAAGCTTGGTGTGGAAGGAGAAGATCTGGAAGGAGTGGAAGGATGTCTCTCCTTTTTGAACCGGTTTTACCGGGAAGAGATCAAAAATCTGAAGGAGAAGGTAGCGGTCATCGGTGATGGCAATGCGGCTTTTGATCTGGCCCGTACCCTTTCGCGTATCGGAGCCGATGTCACCCTGGTATCCTGGTTTGGAAAAGAGAGTATTCCGGCGGATGCAGAAGAGATCAAAGGAGCGCTGGAAGAAGGAATTGCTGTTATCGATCAGACCCAGGTAATCGGTTTTGAAGGGGAAAACGGTTATTTCAGAAGGTTGCGCTGCATTCAGACAAAACCGGGAAAACCGGATGCAAAAGGGGTTGCCTGGCCGGTTCCGGCGGAAGAAAGTCCGGTGTTCACCCTGACTTTTGACAAAGCTTTTCCGGCAATCGGTCAGACCGGTCCCCGTATGCCGGAAGGCGGTCTGGCAATCAACGCCTTTGGGTATATTGACACGGATGATCGTTTTCAAACAAATATAAAAAAGGTATATGCAGCCGGTGATGCGGTCAGTGGACCTTCCACAGTTGTTCAGGCCATGGCCCGTGGCAGGGCTGCTGCGGAGCGGATGCTTCTGGATCTGTGCGGCATTCGTTCGTCCGACACCTCCTGCTGCAGGCCGGCAGAAAAGGATTTTCCGGAAATCGATTCCCATACCCCCATACAGCACCGCACGCCCATGCCGGAAAAGCGTGCGGTGAAGCGTAAAAACAATTTCGATGAGGTGGCCCATGGGCTTTCCGAAGCGGATGTGGCCTACGAAACCCAGCGTTGCCTTCAATGCGGCGTATGCGCCGAGTGCATGCAGTGTGTTGAGGTTTGCAGTGCTGTTGGAGCAGTCTGCCATGGTGAAAAAGAACAGACCACAGTGGAACATGCAGGTGTCGTCATTATTGCAGACCCGCAACTGGCACCATCGATCCGGGGAGAGGATGTGATTCGGGCCTATGCTCCCTCATCTTCCAGGGTCGATATCTATGCCATGATCATGCGCGGTTTTTCGGCAGCAGCCCAGGCCATGGTTCTGCTTGGCAAACCTTCGTTTATCCAGAAAGGGCACGGTGTATCATTTCTGCCGCCGGAACCTTCCCTATCCGAACCCAGACGAGTCGGGGTGTTTGTTTGCAACTGCAACCGCTCACTGGGTTGGCTGGATGAAATGGACGAATATGTTCAGGAGCTTTACAACAACCAGGATGTGGTTCACGCCGAAGTGATGACCTCTGCCTGCGTTCCCGAGGGGATATCTTCCATCATCAAAACCGTTCGCGACAAGGGCATAACCCGACTGGTGCTGGGTTCCTGCGTCTGCTGTTCACTGGATTTTGTATGTAGTGCCTGCACCGATCAGCGCAGCCGGTTGAAGCATACGCTGTTTACTGCAACCGGTATCAGCCGAGCCATGGTGGTGACCCGCAATATCCGCGGAGAAGCTTTGAGCCTTCTGGAAAAGGATGAAGACCAGGCGTTGATCAATTTTAAAGGGCTGTTGAACCGCTCGGTGAAGAGTGCCGAGAACCTGGAATCATTTTCATCACCGGTGCGGAACTATAATTTTGCTGCTGCCGTGATCGGAGAAAGCGAAGCCGCAGTCCACAGTGCGGTGGTGCTGGCACGCACTGGAATGGATATATTCATGTTCACGAAAAATGACCAGCCTCCCGGGGAGGTTATGAGTTTTCCGAACATTCACTGCTTTGTCAAGGCAGATGTCCATTGCCTGAGCGGTACCCTGGGAGATTTCAAACTGGATGTCCGCACCAATGAAATCGAG
>CAMBQS010000130.1 GCA_945870015.1 Desulfocicer vacuolatum DSM 3385 | reverse complement strand
TCTGGATTCGTCCGATTTCCAGGTATCGAACCTTACGAAAGCAGGTGATTCAAAATTTAGCAGATTATCTAAATTCCTTTGATCAGGCGGATGAAGGGGAAAATTTTCATGGAATTGTTGACTGGAAGGCCGCGCTGATCCGCAGCCATTCATCCGATCTAACGGAATGTTATCATAATATATTGCCCCATTGGTATCAGGCTCTTTTACGGGGACGCGGCGAACATCCTGAGGAAGTTTCCAAACATTTGATGGCCCTGTCCAATACGAGAGATTATTATCATGCCCGGAATCGAATGGAGAAGATACGGCAGATGTTTAAAGCATAACCGGAAAGTATTTTTTCATTCCATAGGCGGAATGATTTGGGGATGATCGCAGGGTTACTGGAATCCGTTATCCTGCGATCATGGAAGAAATCTGTATTTCAGATTGGGTCTATTTCAGAAGCTCCAACGCTTTTTCAACGATCTTATCCGCAGTGAATCCAAATTTTTTCATGTTGGTTGCGCCAGGGGCGGATGAACCAAAATGGTTTATGCCGATAACCGCACCTTTATCCCCCACATATTTTCTCCAGCCGATTGGATGCCCTGCTTCAATGGCAATTCTGCTGGTAATGTTCGGTGGAAAGATGGTTTTCTTATAGCTCTCCGATCTTTTTTCAAACAGCTCCCAACTCGGCATGCTGACAATCCTTGCAGAAATGCCTTTTCCAGCCAGAATATTTCCGGCTTCAATTGCAATATGAACTTCCGAACCGGTTGCAATCAGAATAATATCCGGTTGCCCGATACAATCTTTGATAATATAGGCTCCATTGGACAGGTTATTTGTATTATCCGCGTCTACACGATCCAGTATCGGAAGCTTCTGCCGGCTCAGAATCAATGCAATTGGGCCATCCGATGTTTTGATAGCCTGGCGCCAGGCATCTGCGGTTTCGTTGGCATCAGCAGGCCGGATCACCGTGAGATTGGGGATGATGCGGAGAGATGCGATCTGTTCGACAGGTTGATGTGTCGGGCCGTCTTCTCCAACCGCAATACTGTCATGTGTGAAAACATAGATGAGTGGAAGTTTCATCAGGCTTGCTACCCGTATGGACGGCCGGATATAATCTGCAAAAACCAGGAACGTTCCGCCATAGGGCCGCAGACCATTGTGAAGAAACATCCCGCTCATGATTCCGCCCATTGCGTGCTCTCTTACCCCAAACCGGATATTGCGGCCATCATAGCTGTTTTTCTGAAATTCATGGGAAAATTCAAGATAGGTTTTGTTGGATGGCGCAAGGTCGGCTGATCCACCGATCAGGGTTGGAAGTTTTTTTGCAATTGCATTGAGAACCTTTCCGGATGCAGCGCGTGTTGCCATGGGTGTATCTTTGGAAGAAAAAAGGGGAATTTCGCTATCCCAGCCTTCCGGCAGAAATCCACTCATTGCATTGACCCATTGGTCGGTTATCTCCGGATAGGCTTCTTTGTATGCCTGGAATTTTTTCTTCCATTCATTTTCTGAATTTTTTCCGCTTTCCAGGCATTTTCGAAAATGAGTCAATGCTTCTTCCGGAACACAAAAGGGTTCTTCATTTTTCCATTGAAGGCATTCTTTTGTCAGGCGGATTTCCTCTACTCCGAGTGGTGAGCCATGAGCATCTGCCGTATCCTGCTTATTCGGGCTTCCAAAAGCAATATGGGTTTTCAGAATAATAAGAGAAGGTTTTCCGGTTTCTGATTTGGCGGAATGGAAGGCAGTGAATATGGCATCCGTATCGTTCCCGTCTTCAACGGTGAGCACCTGCCAGTTATAGGCTTTAAATCGTGTTGCAACATCTTCGGAAAAGGTGATGTCTGTTTTTCCTTCTATGGAGATGTTGTTGTCGTCATAAATACAGATCAACCTGCCTAATCCCAGATGTCCGGCAAGAGAGGCTGCCTCAGATGTAATCCCCTCCATCATATCACCATCTCCACACATGGTATAGGTGAAGTGATTGACAATTTCGTGTCCGGGAAGGTTAAAACGGGAAGCCAGGTGGCGTTCCGCCATCGCCATTCCAACTCCGTTGGCAACCCCCTGGCCCAATGGCCCTGTGGTTGTTTCCACTCCTTGAGTATGCCCGAATTCCGGATGGCCTGGTGTTTTGCTTCCCCATTGCCGGAAGCTTTTTATGTCCTCAAGGCTGAGTGAATAACCGGTGAGATACAGAAGGCTGTATAAAAGCATCGACGCATGACCTCCGGAAAGAACAAACCGGTCTCTATCCAGCCAATCCGGGTTGGCCGGGTTGTGCTTTAATACCCGTGTCCATAATACATATGCTGCGGGTGCCAGACCCATGGGGGCTCCGGGATGACCGGAATTTGCTTTCTGGATCGCATCCATGGACAGGGTACGGATTGTATTGATGCATAGATTGTCTAATTTCGTCTGGCTTTCAGAGCCGTTGTTATTCATGAGCTACTTCTCCTTCAAATGTTCCATTTCAAATGGTTTCTTTGGTTTCTCTCTGGATTTCGGTAAGCTGGATACCCCATGTGAAAAAAAATATCCGGATGTCCATGATTATTATAATGCCCTCAGGTATTCTGGTTTCAGGGCGATATTTCCGGATATGGCTTCATCGATCAATCCAAGGGTTGAGTTTTTATCCTGAGGCAGATGCGCTCTGATCGGCAAATAATTGGATGCATGGTTCGCATGAAAGAGGCCATCGGAGAGATTGGTATGGTCGATCATGGTTCTCAATTCACGCAGGGTTTCGATTGGTTCCAGAATTGGAAATGTTCCGGCTTCATATTCATGAAAAAGGGGTGTGCCCGGTATCAGCATCAGACTGAGGGCTCCGACATAATCCGGATCGATTGCAGAGAGAACCCGGCCGGTTTCTTTTGCGTGCTTGTCTGAATTTTCTCTTCCGGCAATTCCCAGAAGCACGGTAACAGACAGTTTGATACCGGCCTGTTTTACTTTTTGCCCCATCTCGATCATTCGTTCCGGGCCGGCGCCTTTGTTGATTGCCTTCAGCGTTTCATCATCACCGGTTTCAAGTCCCATATAGGCAATTCCCAGCCCGTGCTTTCTGAGTTCAATCAACTCCTCGATGGACTTCATTTTCAGGCTTTTGGTGTTTGCATAGACCCCTACGCGGTTCACCCAGGGAAGTTGCTTTTCAATTTCCATCAGGATATTCAATAAGCGCTTTTGCGGGATAATCAGTGCATCCCCATCACAGATAAAGAGGCGGTTCTGGTTTCTGAAGTGTTTGGATGCAAAGTGAATGTCTTCCATGATGATGTCATCATGTTTGATTGTAAACCGTTCACCTTTATATGCGCCGCAGAAAGTGCATTTATTGTGAGAACACCCTACAGTCGCTTGCAACAAAATACTATATGCTTCACTGGGGGGTCTGATAACATTGCCTTCGTAATGCATTTTTTCTCCTGCATTGTTCGTTATTTTATTCTAACCATTCAGATTCATCACGACTGAATGCTGGTTTTAATATCTCAATCCATCTGGAATACGCAACAATTTTTCAGTTTGTTTGTGTATTTTTTCAATCGATTCCAAACGATGATCCGGAAATCGATATTTTTTCACAAACCTATTCTCGACAGCATGGATTTGTTTTGTTATAGAGGGCCTGTTGCCAAAGAAGATATGGTCGATCAATGAATCGGGAAAATGGGCTGGATAAAAATTGAAAAATGATAAAATCATGAATAATATATTTGCCATAGGTGATATCCATGGTTGCATTGACAAGCTGAACGCGCTGATGAAGAAGATAGAAATCAACTTTACAACTGACGTTCTGATCTTTCTTGGAGATTATATTGATCGCGGGCCTTGTTCTTATGAAGTTGTAAGCTATTTGATCGATCTGAAAAAACAGCATGAAAATATTATATTTCTCAAAGGAAATCATGAGGAGATGCTTGAAAATTATATTGCCGGTGTTGACCGGTTCGCGTATCTTTCAAATGGAGGACGCCAGACCATCGATAGCTATATCAAGCATGGGTATAAACAGGGAAAGGATTTTATTCCAACAGATCATATGGATTTTTTTAAAAACCTTGACCTTTTTTATCAGACGGATAATTATATTTTCGTTCATGCAGGACTTCGGGAGAAGAAGGTTCTGGAAGATCAGTCTCCGGATGATCTCCTTTGGATCCGTCAGAAATTTATTAAATCAAAATATGATTTTGGAAAACGAATAATTTTCGGCCACACACCGCTGGCCTCTCCGCTGGTCCAATCCAATAAGATTGGTATTGATACCGGAGCGGTTTATGGTAACAACCTGACGTGTATAAAGTTGCCGGAACTTGTTTTTTATCATGCATAAAATAGAATCGTTTATACTTTCGAATGGGATGTGAACATGAGGCTTTTATTATTATCTTGGATATATCACAACAGGTTGAAATTTTTCCTGTACGCATGGATAGCGACCGTAGTTTTTTTACCAGGCATGGCTGTTTCATCTGAACGATTGGCTGTAATATCATCAAAAGCAAATATTCGATCCGGACCAGGCACGAATTATGAAGTACTGTGGGAAGTTGAAAAATATCATCCAGTAATCATCCTGGAAACAAAAGAAAAATGGTGCCGCTTTCGTGATTATGAGGGAGATGAGGGATGGATCCACAGACCGATGCTGGGGGAAATCAATACAGTCATAACAGTAAAGGATAAGTGCAACATTCGGTCGGAACCTGGAGAAAAAAAGCCGGTTGTTTTTACAACGGAAAAAGGAATTCCGTTTAAAGTATTGGAGAAAAATGACGGCTGGCTTCATGTTCAACATGCGGATGGAGATAAAGGATGGGTCCATCCATCCTTGGTTTGGTAAAAGATTTTATGGAAGAGGATTCAGATGAGTTTACAGGATGTTGTTCCTGCAGGGAAAAAAAGAATTGTAGGCCTTGGATCCGCTCTTGTGGATATTCTGATCCACGAAAGTGATTTTTTTCTGGAAAAAACCGGTGCGGCAAAGGGGGGAATGGAGCTTGTTGAAGAGAAAATAATCCAGGCTGTCCTTGGTCGATCAAAAGCTGAGAGAAAGATTGTTCCAGGCGGATCTGCCTGTAATACAATAGTCGGTGTTGCCTGTCTTGGGGGAGAAGGACGTTTTGTCGGTAAGTGTGGTCAGGATGAATTCGGGTCTTTATTTGTGAATGACCTTGAAAAAAATCATGTTGAACCCATATTATTTCGATCCACTTCTCCAACAGGACATGTGTTGTCCATTATTACTCAGGATGCCCAGAGAACGATGCTGACTTATTTAGGGGCTTCTTCTGAAATGTCTCCCCATGAGATATCCAATGAATGTTTTGCTGATTCGGCAATTGTCCATCTTGAAGGATATTTGATTTTTAACCGTGATTTGATGACAACCGCCCTGCAAGCAGCCAAAAAAGCGGGCGCCGCTATTTCCCTTGATTTGGCAAGCTTTACGGTTGTTGAGCAATCAAGGGATTTTTTGATTCAAATTGTGAATGATTATGTGGATATCCTGATTGTCAATGAGGATGAAGCAAAGGCATTTACCGGTTTTTCGAATGAGAACAAGGCGATATCTGCGCTGTCTGAAAAAACCAGGATCGCAGCACTTAAAGTCGGTAACAAGGGCAGTTTTATAGCAGACCATGGAAAGATTGTGAAGGTTGAAGCGCAGGGAGCAGGAGCCAGGGTTATGGATACTACTGGTGCCGGCGATTTATGGGCTTCCGGGTTTCTATATGGAATGGTGAATGGTTTTTCAGCAGAGAAATGCGGTCAATTGGCTTCTGCCTGCGGTTACGAGGTATGCCAGGTGATCGGTGCGAATATTCCAGAAGAGGGCTGGCGGAGGATTCGAGCCTTGCTTTCAGAATAGAAACAGTCAGTTTTGTGAGTTATCCGGTATGATGGTATTACTTTTGAATAGATAATCAGAAATTTAATTTAAAAAAGAGAGAATACAATGGCAAGATATAATGAAGTATCCCTATCTCGAAAAAAAGAGCTTGAGGAACCAGATGAAGTCACTGAAAATCTGAGAAAAATATTTGCGTTTATTCTGAAATATCGGGTTCGTATCGGTATCGGGGTCACCGTATTTTTTTTATTGATCATCGGGGCAGTTACCGCGCAATATTTTTCATATCTATCTGAGAACAAGGCATCTACTCTTTTAGATCAGGGAATCAATAAATACAATGCAATGCAAAAGGATAAAAAACCTGCTGAGATATGTAATTTGATTGAAAGTGATTTTAAAATAATCATAACCCGATATCCGGATACGGTTGCCGGAAAATTTGCGATGCTTCAACTGGCAAATGTTTATTATTCTGCAGATAAGTATAATGATGCGATTGCGCTATATGAGAAAGCAATGGAATCCTTTGACGGCAGTATATTGTTTGAAAATTTTATTCAAATCGGACTTGGGTTTTGTCATGAAGCAAAAGGAGAGCACAAAAAAGCCATTGCATATTTTGAAAAGGTGATTTCCAATCCCGATAGCCTGATGAAGGATCAGGCCCTGTTTAACGCCGGCCGGATTTATGGGGAAACAGGTGAAGAGGGAAAGCGCATAGAGGCATATAAAAAAATAGTGTCTGATTTTAATCATTCTCTGTATTTGGATATTGCCAAAGAGTATATATCCGGATAGGGGGGCATTGAAGAACTGTTAAATTTAGTTATTTCAATTCGTTAAAATTTTCATTTTGCGCGAGAAGGTATGATTTCAATGAATCATCGTTTCGTCATTGACACCGGCAATGCGGACTGGTATTTTAAGACCATGTGGTGCATTCAGGTAATTTTCTGCTGATTCACAGCACCCTGTGACAACCATCCTCTCATAACAAGAATTCATAAAAAACAGATTGTTTCAGAAGCATAGATGCATATTGGTTTTATTGATACTTAATTTATCAATCCAAACTGTAAAGACATTCGCTAATGGTCAATGACGATACCAGGATGCATGATTCTTTACTTTTTAATCTAAAAAACAGGAAAAAGGAGGGACGTAAAGAGGGTTTTGAAAAAAAATATCTGATTTTATGCATTTTTTTTTCAAAGCTGAACTACTATATATAGTATCTATTGTTATATAGGCACTATATAATGTAAATTATATATAATTATATAAAAATTATATAAAAACTACTTGACTTAGCCATAATCTTAGATAATTTATGTCGTAAAGATTATAATCGATATAAATTTAAGTGACTATTATGTCCAAAAAAAGAACATTCAGGTCACATTAATCGTCAACCGTAGCAAGGTAAAAGAACTATGGCTAAAAACAACTCTTTGCATAAAATTAGAGAGTCTCTTTTGATGAGCAAGGCTGAACTGGCCAGAAAAGCCAATGTTTCTCCCATAACAATTGCACGTATTGAAGAAGGCCAGCCATGTCGAATGGAAACCAAGAGAAAAATATTATTGGCACTCGGGTTTAAGCTTTCTGACAAGAATAAAATTTTTGGCGACTAGGAATAAACCATGCTATTTGGCAAAAAAGATCATCTCGTTGGGCTGGATATCGGCTCCAGAACAATAAAGGTTGGAGAGGTAGATTCTTCTTCAGCAGGGCAAACGCTGCTCAAGTTTGGCGCACTGGATATCGCACCCGGTATTATTGAAGAAGACGGTATTAAAAATCCGGAAGGGGCCGCCGACTCCATTCGTCAGCTTTTTAAGCTTTATAATGTGAAAGAACAGAATGTCGCCATTTCCGTAGGTGGTTATTCTGTTATTGTAAAGAAAATTAATGTTCAAAGCATGTCTGAAGAGCAACTTCAGGAAACAATTCATCTGGAAGCGGAACAGTACATACCTTTTGATATCAATGATGTAAATCTTGATTTTCAGATCCTTGGAGGGAGTGAAAGCAATCCAAGCCAGATGAGTGTGCTTCTGGTCGCCGCCAAGAAGGAAATGGTGAGTGATTATCTGCATGTGATTGAACTGGCAGGACTGAATCCTTGTATTGTTGATGTGGATGCGTTTGCATTACAAAATATTTTTGAAGCAAACTATGAGGCTACTGAAAACTGTGTTGCTTTGATAGATATTGGTGCAAATAAAACCTCATTAAATATCATGAAAAATAATGCCTCTGTTTTCATGCGGGATGTCTCTCTTGGATGCAGTCAGATTAATCATAAAATCGTTTCTCAGATAGACTGTTCAATAGAAGAATCTGAGGAAATCAAACATAACGAGAATCAAGACAGGATCGACCCGGAGGATTTAAATGACATTATTTCTACAGTTGTGTCCGGGTGGACTACTGAAATTCGGAGAGCCCTTGATTTCTTTTACTCCACATACCCGGAGGATCAGATCAGTAAAATCATTTTAAGCGGTGGAGGATCAAACATAAAAGAGTTTCGTAAGCTTCTTTCTGTACAAACCTCTACAGATGTATCCATCATCAATCCTTTTGAAAAATTTAAAATTAATGAGAGCCAGATAGATATGGCATATTTAAACAAAATGGCACCACAAGCTGCTATCTGTTTGGGGCTTGCAATCAGAAGAGTGAATGATAAATGATACGAATTAACCTACTGCCTTTTCGTGCAGCAAGAAAAAGTGAAAACATTCGTCGTCAGGTCTCTTTATTCCTGTTGTC
>CAMBQS010000129.1 GCA_945870015.1 Desulfocicer vacuolatum DSM 3385 | reverse complement strand
GTAAAAACTTACCCTGGATATTTGATTTCGTAATCCCCTGATCTACAATGTTTTTTCTCAGAGTCGGTAATCACCACGACTATTTTGTTTATCCATTATAACTCGTATTTCCATGAATTGCATGATTGCCGAAAGGTCATGATAAAATTATATTGTGTAATGGTGGCCCTTGTGGCCATCCGGTTTTTTTGACAGATTTCACCCGTTGTCATAAATAATTGCGGGCAGTATGGGCAACCACAAGCAAATCGGGCAACCACAAGGGATTGCCCCTACGGATGCAAAAACGATTTGCAATATTGGGAAATCACTTGATACGAAATCATTGTTGCTCGGTTGCTACTACCCGGTAGATCGATATTCCATTAATGACAGGTTCAAACGAAACAATGACCGGTTCGGGTTGAGCGGAATGAATGATTTTATAGCGGAGTCGTTCACTGTCTGAATGGATTAGGGATCGTTTGGAAAAAACAGGTGTCACCACCTGCCGTTTTTGCAGAAACAAATCTGGACAAAACGTAATCATTTATTTCATGATAGCCATTCTGTTTTTTCCTTACGAGCCCTTATCCATGAGTTTGAACGACGCAGTCTTAAAATTATTCATGGAGCGGAATTACATACCGGTCATAAAGTTGACCTCAATGAAATTGCGATTCGCTTTAAAAAACAATACGGGCTGCTACTGGGAATACTGGCAACCACAAACAATACGGGCAACCACAAGGGTTGCCCCTACGGATGCAAAAATGATTTGCAATAGCGGGAATCCACCGAGAACAAAAATGTCGTTGCGCTGTTGTTTAAATTATATAGATTCATATCTCCATGAACTATGTAGCTTATCTGGCTTTAAAATTCGGATGTATGCAATCCATCTATACAATCCATTGACACACCGCTTTATCTTGAATATAAAAAAGGAACTTGTTAATTTTAAAAACAAAGCAAACCCTGTCTAAAATGAGTAGACTTTCATCATAGGAGATATCATGAAAATTCTTGTCACATATTTCAGCCAGACTGGAAATACCAGGCAGATTGCAAATGCGATTCATAATGAAATTTCTAAAAAAATGGATTGTGAATTGAAGGAACTGGAAACTGTTCGTGCGGAAGATCTTAAAAAATATGGAATGGTTATTGTCGGCTCCCCCATACATGCCGGCGGACTTGCCGCACAGGTTACCGCTTTTCTTGATTCCATTCCCAATGATCCGGGATTTTCGATGGCTGCATTCATTACCCATGCTGCATCGGTTTATGATACCTCAAGTTTTGATAAAGGTGTAAAGGCTTTTGAAGCTTCTGCTGTCAAAAAAAAGATTACTTTCAAAGGCATATTTTCCTGCCAGGGAAAACTTACCATCGAGCTTCACGATTTTGTAAAAGCCGCCAAAAAACTTTCAGATGATGAATGGGAAAAAAGGAAAGCGGAATTCAATCAGCATCCCAATGCAGAAGATGAAAAAATGGCATCTGCTTTTGCCCGAAAAACCATAGAAGATAAAATATGACCAATGAATGATATTGCACAGTGATAATTAAAGAAGGAGGAATTTTCATGATTGCCGTTATTGCAAAAGTTTCCATACAACCGGAAAAAAAAGAAGAAGCCCTGGCAGCCGTTAAAAAACTCATGTCCCAGGTAGCAAAGGAAGAAGGCACTTTGTACTATACATTGAACATTGAAAAAAATAATCCCAACACATTTGTTTTTATTGAGCGGTATCAGGATATGGGTGCGCTTACCGTTCACGGTTCCACCCCGCATTTTAAGGAATTCATGGAAAAAGCAATGACATTTGCCTCAGGACATCCGGAAATAACTGTATTCAAAGAGATGGATTCCATATAAAAAATTCCTTTCCATCAATGTCATTACGGTGAAATCAGGGCATGCAGTAAAGAATAGGACTATCCATAATAATGCCACTGGATTCCGGGTCAAACCCGGAATGACATCAATAGATAGCTATGGAAAAGGCTTCTGGTGTGGATTTTCCGTATTTGCGCATGCGGATTTTTATGGGTGGGAAAAGATCAGATTGTCGTGTCGATAATCGAACCATTTAGAGATACGATTTTTTCGTCTATCTGTTTCAATGCCTGCTCAACAGTAGAATAACTGATTTCCGGCAAGGAGCCTCCCCATACTTTTTCAGCCTCCTTGAGACCGCGAAGAACACCTTCACGCCCGGCTTTGAGCTTTTCAATATTATCACCTGCACCATTTAATACAAAATCCGCGATTCTTCCGGAAGTCTGTCTGACCCCGAAATATCCGTTCTCACTGACCAGGTCCTTTGCATTGGATACAGTTGAATTTTTATTTCCGGATATGGTGAATGTAAACTCTCTGGTTGTCAGCAAATTGGCAGTATCTGCCTGAGTATAAATATCTTTTCCGGACCGATGTTGGGTCTCCATTCGAAAATCAGTATACGTGGCTTGCTGGATGTTCAACAGCAAGGATTCACTCCCATTGGTATTGTCATATTTCCGAATTGCCTGAAAGGAAAACATGCTGAATTCCTGCAGACGCGCATAACCTACCGCTTGAATGGATTGTTCAATCATGAGTTTCACCTTTTGTCATATTGTTTACCCTGTTTATAGTATCGACAGGTTCAGACAAAAATTTAAAAATCATTTTTGTTTTATGATAAATAACCCTTCACCAAACAATCTACCTGTTCATTGCGAGCTCCTTTACCAGTCTGATCGTTTTCAAATGCTCTTTCATCGCATCCCTGACAAATGGCAACTTGTCAAGATACACCCCGTTTTCCCATGCGTCCATAAATCGTTCAACCGTTTCCCTGGTTGTGTCCAGCACAAGCTTTTGTGGCAATCTTGCTCCGGCAGCAAAATCAGACAGCCGATCCATGGATAGCCCCTCCATATCCCTTGATTTGCCCAGTTTAAGTGCGGTATTCGCATCTTTGATATACGGTATTGTCGATACCAGATCATAGGCAGGCGCCAACACAGCCTGTCTGCAATCCGGATAGATCAGAGACCAGTTTTTTAAATGCATATCCGCATTTCCAATCAGTGTATTGAAAACCAGCCGCCGGACGAACTCCGCAATATCATGCAGCCCGCTCTCTGCCAGGATAACCTCTGCAATGTTGCGATAATTTGCCCTGTCATACTTTTTTTCCGGATAAAGGCCAAAAACCTGAGCAAAATCCTCCATATGAACAGCCGATCCATCCTCATTACGATCAAATCGCCTGATCACAAAAGCATTGCCTTTCATCGCCCTCATTTCATCCGGCAGGCCGGATATAGTACGGATGGGTATGAGCCTGATCTCGGGCACATTCATTCCGATCATTCCAGCCAGACGCATCATGGCGAATTCATTCTCCGGTACTGCATCAAAAGATGTCGAAGGCAGTTTTACAATCCATGAACCACCACTTCCTTGTGCCGGAATGGTCAATCCGCCGGTTGCTTCCTGTACAGCCGAGAACTTAAGCTGAACTCCTGCCAGAGAGAAACGAAGGGCTCCTTTGAATTGAGCATCGATCTCCTTTTGTTCCGCATGCTTTTGCAAAAGATTATTATAACTGCCTGATTCCTGGATACTGATCGCGCCGGGCAGATCCTGTCCAAGCGCCTGAATCAAAAAAAATTCCCTGTTTTCGTTAACATTTGCTCTTTTCGCCAGGTACTTCCGCATGGGACCTTCCGGAAGAAGATTGGAAAAAAAGGGTGGAAGCCTTGTTCTTGTTGCTTTTACATCTGTAATAAGATCCCCCATTACGGATTTAAACGAAAGACTGACTGTTGGCCGTTTCAAGTCATTGATATAATCGTCGTTAAAAGCAAACAGATTCTGTTCCCCGGTCAGCAATACCAGCGTTCCGACAGGACGCTTATGGAGAAGAACATTTAAAATATGTTCAGTCATCACCTTCCTCCCCGTTGCTTAGATCATATATGGCCGTCATTTCCACTTCTGCAATATCGCCTGCCAATTGCCTTACCAGACTATTGACTGCCGGTACTGCCGGACGGGGAATAAGCATCAGCTCCAAATCAAGCGATCTAGCCAGTTCCAACAAGCTTGACGTCTGAAGATCCGTGAGCCCATTCTCTATTTTGGATAAACGGCTTTGCGGCATACCAATGGATCCGGCAAAAGCGCGCTGACTCAACCCTTTTTTTTTACGGGCAGCTCTTACTTTTCCTGCAAGCTCTTTAATTACATACACCATCTGATTGATATCTCCTGAAGTATCATTTAATGATATTGATATGCTATAATATATCAATTGGAAAATCAAGATAATATTTGGATATCCAATATCCTTATACAAAACAAAATCAACCGGGTCATCATGCTCCAGTTGATGGATGAAAAACATCTCCATTCCCTGAATTCATCTGCATGCTATCTTGCTTACGTGAAGATTTACGAATATAATAACAAACAGTTGAATCATCCAGTTGTTGATCTGGCATTCAATTTGCTGTGTATCTGGTTTCAAACAAGGCCATGCCATCTTACAACCCCTATCAGGAGGCGATACCATGCAGAATTCAGCCGTGAAGAAATTGAATGTGAAAAGCTCAGCTTTCCGGACAGGCGAAACAATCCCTTCAGAATATACCGCGGACGGAGATAACATCTCACCGGATCTTTCCTGGGAAGGCGCTCCTTCCGGTGTAAAAAGCTTTATCATCCTGGTGGAAGACCCGGATATCCCGATCCCGAAATTTCTGATATCTTCATGGGTTCACTGGGTGGTTTACAACATTGCACCGGAAACAACATCCATTCCAAAAGCATTCATGAATCATGGATCATCTGAAAATGAAGCAAAGCTGGGCACAACCTCTTACCGGAAACAAAAGTACGACGGTCCCTGCCCTCCCTTTGGGACTCATCGATACTATTTCAAGGTATATGCATTGGATAAAACAGTGGATTTACAACCCCGAAAAGCAACCAGAAATAAAATTCTCAAGGCCATGGATGGTCATATTCTGGCCTATGGTGAAGTAATGGGAACCTATAAACGCAAAAAAAAATAAAGAACCGGCCAAGTGGGTCACCATGACCCACTTCATGACCCAATTAAGTCCCCTTCCAAAGACAACTTCTCTTTCCCGCGTGATTGACTTTTAAAAAATTATAACAATTTCAAACATCTAAATTAATAATCCTCTTATGGCACCCTATTTGCTCATTTAGCATGCACGCAGATAAAAACTGTGTTCACAGAAGCGATAAACTTTTTGATTGTGTGTTGGAGGTGTTCTGAATGAATCCGAAAAGAAAGATCCGTGTGCTGGTTGCCAAACCCGGGCTGGACGGACATGAAAGGGGCGCCCATGTTGTTGCGTATGGCCTGAGGGATGCCGGATTCGAGGTGATATACACGGGGCTTCGGCAGACAACAGAGCAAATCGTAAGCGCCGCAATCCAGGAAGATGTAGATGTAGTGGGTCTTTCGATTCTATCCGGAGCGCATCTTTCATTGACCCGGAAGGTCCTGGATGAACTGAAAAATCAGAAAGCCGAAGACATTATGGTGATTGTCGGAGGAATTGTTCCGGATGAAGATATTCGCCAATTAAAGGAGATGGGCGTCCGGGAGGTGTTCACCGCCGGAACGCCGATTTCAGTGATATCTGATTTTATCCAATCCGCTATCCCGGCAGACTGACGTTTGTGACCACTTTCAACAAAATACCGGAAAGGGCTTTTCATGGCTGAAGACAAAGAATATCTGGAAAAAATAAAAACCCAGCAAAAAGAGTGGGAGGAGAATGTCCTTCAAAAACGGGTCAAACGATTCAATCTCAAAGAAAGCCCGACAAAATTCTATTCTCCGCTGTCCACAATCAATCATGACTTCTGCGAAAAAGTCGGTTTCCCCGGACAATATCCCTATACAGCCGGTAATCATCCCTTTGATTTCTGGCGAGCCTATGCAGGCGATGCCGCAAAAATGGGGTATCGTCCGGACTGGGGTGGTGCCGGCGGTGTAGGCAAATACGGCGGATTCGGAACAGCCGAAGATTACAGGGACTACCTGATCCGGATGCACTCCATGGGGCGGACCGGTGGTCCCAACATGGCTTTTGATCTGGTAACCCAATGCGGATACGATTCCGATAGCCCGTTTGCAGAAGGAGAGGTCGGACGGGTCGGGGTTGCAATTGATACCTTCCAGGACTTTGCTACCATCTATGAGCCATACACCGGCGCACTGGAAATCGATAAAGTCCCTTCCAACTTCACCATCAATGCGCCCGCAGCCGTTATCATCGCCATGTATGCGGTTCTGGCCGATAAACGGGGCATCTCATTGAAGAAGCTCAAAGGAACGCCCCAGAATGATATCCTGAAAGAGTTTATTGCACGCGGAACCTATATTTTTCCGCCAAAACAATCCTTGCGGCTTTTCCGCGATACCTGCGTGTTCTGCACACAATACCTGCCGGAGCTGAATATCAACAGCATGGGCGGGTATCATATCCGGGAAGCCGGCGCCTCCAGAGTCCAGGATCTTGCTTTTTCCATGGCCAACGCTGCTGCCTATATCCAGACAGGAATTGACGGTGGCCTTGCAGTGGATCTCTTTGCTCCGAAATTTACCTTCAATGCATTCGGCGGAAGCATGGAGATCTATTCGGAAATTGCCTTCCAGAGAGCAGCACGAAGGATCTATGCACGGATGCTGAAAGAGCGTTTCCATGCGAAAAATCCCAGAAGCATGTTGATCCGTCAGCCCATTACCGCGCATATCGGATGTTCTTCCACTACCCTTCAACGACCCATGAACAATCTGACAAGGGCGGTTGTCGGAGGTATGGCCGCCGGAATGTCCGGTGGGATGCCGGGTGCGTTTCCCCCCTTTGATGAGCCGATGGGACTGGGACACAGCCAGGAAGCTGTGCAGCTTCAACTCGATGCAACCCGAATCCTGATTTATGAAGCCAAGGTAGCGGATGTAAACGATCCATGGGCCGGTTCCTATTTTATGGAATCCCTGACCGATGAAATTGAAGCACAGGCTTTGGCTGAGATGGAAAAAATTGAAAATATGGGTGGCGCTGTTGCTGCGATTGAAAGCGGATACATGCAGAAGGCCATTGCCAAAAGTGCATATCAGAAACAGTGCAGGATTGACAAGCAGGAGGAGTTTGTTGTCGGCGTCAACTGCTATACCGGCCAAAATGAAATCAATGTCAAGGTAAACCGGGAAGTGGAAGCCTCCTACGGTCCGGAGCTCATGAAAAGCGCTGAAAAAAGGCAGAAGGAAAAACTGTCGGGATTGAAAAGAGAACGGGACAACACAACCGTCCACTCTCTTCTCTCAACCCTTCGGCAGCATGCGAAAGATGAGGCTGTGAATCTGATGCCCGATATATGCAAATGCGTGGAAAATGATGTCTCTCTCCAGGAAATCTGTGATGTGTTCCGGGAGGTATTCGGCGAATTTCAACAGGCCAGGCTTTGATATCGAAAAGGATAAAACGTGAAGAATTCATGGGATAAATTGATCCAGGGCATCCGGGAAAAAGATATCCGTGCCATGGCGCGATTGATCACCCGTATCGAAAACCGGGAAGACGGCTGGAAAACTGCGATGACGGAAATCTATCCCCTTACCGGAAAAGCCCGTGTATTCGGTATCACCGGTTCCCCCGGTGCCGGTAAAAGTACACTGACCAGTGAGATCGCCAAAGAGCTTGCAGACAGAGGATACACAATCGGTATCATTGCAGTCGATCCTTCCAGTCCGTTCAGCGGCGGCGCGTTGCTGGGCGACCGGCTGAGAATGCAGCAGATATTTACGGTAAAAGAGATCTATATCCGTTCCATGGCAACCAGGGGAATGCTGGGAGGGTTGTGTCAGGCTGCCCGTGATGTGATCCGGATCATGGATGCATTTGGAAAGGATGTTATTCTGATTGAAACAGTCGGGGTCGGACAGGATGAAATTGAAATCGTAAAAACCGCAGACCGGGTCATGGTTGTCTGCATACCGGGAATGGGAGACGGAATTCAGGCGATCAAAGCCGGTGTCATGGAGATCGCCGACCTGTATGTCATCAACAAGGCGGACAAACCAGGCGCGGATGAGGTTGAGGCGGATATTCAGGCCATGCTTTCACTCTCCTCTGATTTGGAAGGGGAAGTTCCGCCGGTATTACAGACATCGGCCCTGAAAAAACAGGGAATCCCGGAACTGGTTTCCGCCCTTCTGAAAAATCCTTCGGATACACAAAAACAGAAAGTAAAAGAGGAGATCCGTATCAAAGAAGAGATTCTTTCCTTGATGGAAAGGGAAGTTTTCCGGCAGGTTCGCTCTGCATGGGAAAACGACGGATCGCTACAGGATTCCGTTTCCCAGGTGATGCAGAAAACCAGTGACCCCTATACAATTGTGAAACAGATGCTGCTGAATCATAAACACCGGTGATTCAAAAAAAAGGAGCTGCGCAATGACAGAGATGGGAATGACCCGAAGGCTGGCTGAATTTATTGTAAACACGAATGATTCCAAAATCACCCCGGAAATTTATGAACACGCGAAGGTCGCATTTCTGGACTGGCTGGGGGTTACCATCGCCGGCAAGGATGATCCTCTGGTGGAAAAGCTGATAGCTTACGCGAACGCGATGGGTGGAAATCCTCAGGCAACCATTATCGGGCATGGCAGGAAAATGAGTGTGGATCAGGCTGCCCTGATCAACGGGACATCTTCTCATGTTCTGGATT
>CAMBQS010000128.1 GCA_945870015.1 Desulfocicer vacuolatum DSM 3385 | reverse complement strand
CAAAAAAAATGATTGTTACGACTTGAGAATCTCTTTTAAAAACGGTTTCAACTGAGCCCGCATATCCGGGCGATCCATTGCAAATGCAATATTGGCCATCTGAAAACCCGCCTTGTCCCCGCAGTCAAACCGTTTCCCTTTGAAATTATATCCGATGATTTTCTGCTCCTGCAGAAGCATTCCCATGGCATCGGTCAACTGGATCTCTCCACCGGCTCCGAATTTCTTTTTTCCAAGAAACTTGAAAATTTCCGGTGTCAGGATGTACCGTCCGATGATGGCCATATTCGACGGAGCATCCGCTGGTTTGGGTTTTTCCACCAGACCCTTGATCCTGCTAACACGGGCTCCGATTTTTTCCGAATCAATGATCCCGTATTTGTCCGTGTCTTTTTTTGCAACCTCCATAACTGCAATAACGGAACTCTCATATTTTTCATAAACATCGATCATCTGGGACAGGGCAGGAGTATCGGACTTGATCAGATCATCTGCCAGGATAACCGCAAACGGTTCATCGCCGACCACATCCCGGGCACACCAGATGGCATGCCCCAGACCCAGCGGAACATTCTGTCGGGTGTAAATAATTGTTCCGGTTTCAGGGACAACGGTCTTGATGGCCTCCAGAATTTCTTTTTTTTTCTTGGATTTCAGGGTTTGTTCCAGTTCAAGATCATAATCAAAATGATCCTCCAGGGCAGCCTTTCGTTTACCGGTTACAAAAATAATCTGTTCAATACCGGAATCCAGTGCCTCTTCAACCGCATACTGAATAAGGGGTTTATCAACAACCGGCAGCATCTCTTTTGGAATCGATTTTGTTGCAGGCAGAAACCGGGTGCCGAGCCCTGCTACAGGAAAAACAGCTTTACGAATTCTCATTCAAAATCTCCTTGTTCCGCGTGATTCATCGCTGATCATCATAATCTTATATTGTTAGCCCAATATTATCTTATTTAATTCTTGTCAAGAAAAGCCGCCGCTTTTATCAGGGTAATCGCATTTGGGAATAATATCCTTATTCAACCGATTCCCCCCTTGAGGGGGGCGAAGGGGGGTGTAACAAAACCCTGATATCTCTCATATATAGTTTTCATCGATAAACCAGGACACCCCCCCCTCAAGAGGGTAATTTAAACGTTGGCATTCCAAATGCGATTACCCTGCCGCGTTTATCATGAACCGTTTCTGACCCGCCGCAACACCAGTGCAGTCCGGGTGGGCAGATAAAGACTCAGCACAGAACGTCTGCGATTGCCGTCATCCATGGCAAAGGTTTCATGGATCTGCCCCGGCTTTAACCGGCCCTGCCCTCCGAATTGTCCGGCATCGCTGTCCAATATCATCTCATACTTCCCTTTCTGGATTTCAAAGGAGTAATCGGAATAGGATCGGGTTGGATGGAAATTAAAAGCAAACAGGATCGCGTTCCGGTTGAAGATGATTACTTTGTCATCCGAATGTTCATACACCAGATCAATACGGGGTTCTGAATGCAGCTTATACTGTCTGGCCATGGATATCATCTTTTCGTCAAAATCCGCCAGGAGTCGATATTTCAATTCAGGATCATCAACAAGGTGCCATTGCCTCCTTGCATAGCGATAAGACCAGTTGTTACCTTCCCTTGGGAAATCAATCCACTCCGGATGACCAAACTCGTTGCCCATAAAATTCAAGTACCCATTTCCGGCAGTGACGAGAGTAATGAGCCGGATCAACCGATGAAGAGCCATTCCCCGGTCTACCCGGAAGTTATGAGCATTGATATGCATCCCGTTATACATATCCGTATCTATTAATCTGAATATCAGGGTTTTATCCCCAACCAGGGCCTGATCATGAGATTCTGCATATCCAATGGTTTTTTCATCCCATCTCCTGTTGGTCAGTTCAAACCAGAGATGTCTCAGCGGCCAGTCCTCATCCCGCATCTCCTTGGTCAGTTTAATCCATAAATCCGGCACGCCCATGGCCAGCCGGTAATCAAAACCGATTCCCCCTTTTTCAGACGGGACAGCCAGACCGGGCATCCCGCTGATATCTTCGGCAATGGTCAAGGCTTCCGGCCGGATTTCATGGATAACCTGATTGGCCAGCGCAAGGTAGGCCATGGCATCCTCATCCACATCTTCATTGTAATATTGATCATAGGAGGTAAACGCACGGCTGAGTCCATGATGAAGATACAGCATGCTGGTTATCCCATCAAAACGGAATCCATCCAGATGATACTCTTCCATCCAGTACCTGCAATTGGAAAGAAGAAATTGCAACGTTATTTCCTTGCTGTAATCAAAACATCTGGAATCCCATGCATGGTGATATCCTCTTGGATTATCATGAAAATACTGGTACAATGTTCCATCAAAACGGCTGATCCCTTCCACCTCGTTGTTCACTGCATGGGAATGGACAATATCCATGATGACGGCAATTCCAAGGCCATGAGCTGAATCAACCAGTTCCTTAAAATCCTCGGGTGTGCCAAACCTGGATGAAACTGCAAAAAAACTGGAGACATGGTATCCGAATGATCCGTAATATGGATGCTCCTGAATCCCCATAAGCTGGAGAACCGTGTATCCGGATCGGGCAATCCGGGGCAGGACGTTCTGCCTGAACTCTGAAAAGGTTCCGACTCCTTCCTTATCCTGGGCCATGCCGATATGGGCTTCATAGATATAGGGCGTATTTCCTGAAAACCTGAAATCCTCGTGTTTCCAGGAATAGTCATGGGAAGGCTTCCAGACCTGGGCATTGAAAATCAAGGTCGCCGGATCCTGAACCACCCGCCTTGTATAACTGGGGATGCGGTCCCCTTCTCCGTTGTTCCAGTGCATCTTCAACCGGAATAATGCACCGTGAAACAGCGAATCTTCCGGCATGACAATCTCCCATATTCCTTTCGCATCCATCCGCTTCAGGGCATAATCCTCATGCTCTTTCCAGCCGGTCATATCGCCGATAAGAAATATCGCGGTGGCGTTGGGTGCCAGTTCCCGGAAAACCCAATGGCCTTTTTCAAAATGAAGGCCAAAATAGGCATGGCATTCGGAAAATGCATGTAGATCTCCCTTTCCGGATGCAAGCCGCTTCGTAAGATCGTGTATTTTCCGGATCCTGTCGTGGATCTTCTTTTGAAAAGGTTTCAAATAAGGATCGTTCTTCAGGAGGGATGCAACCAGTAAGTCAATTTCCGTGGATTTCATGAACCATCCAATAACCGTCTTTCCATATAAAATCAATCAAGAAGTGAGGGTATGGGTTATATTATCAACGGCCGTTTCAGCATCTTCTCATATAAATCGATATAATTTTTGGCTGTAACCGCATGATTGAAACGTTTCTTGCTATCTTTCATAATCCGATTGATCTGCTTTGCTTTTACATCAGGCGATTGATTAAAAAAATTCATGGCCTCCTGGATAGCCCAGAACAATCCTTTGGAATCATGGATATCGAACAGAAATCCGTTTCCGGTGGATTTCTCCAGCGAGAGATGTTCGATTGTATCATGGATACCGCCGGTATTATGCGCAACCGGCAATGATCCATATATGGGGGCAATCATCTGAGGTAACCCGCATGGTTCAAATCGGGATGGCATCAGAATAAAATCAGAAGCGCCGTATGCGATCCGGGCGAGTTTTTCATCAAAATCACACATGGCAACACGGTTTTCAAGCCCGTGAAACCGGACAATATTTTCAAAATTCCCCCTGAATTCTCCATTCGCGACAAAAATGATTTCCAGATTCTGATCCCAGTAGGTCGAAATCACGGAGAACATAATCTCGGCCAGGAGCTGACATCCCTTTTGAACCGGGTCCAGACGGGAAGGCCAGAAAAAAACAGGAGCATCCGCATCCTGCACCAGCCCAAGAGAATTCTGGAGAAAAATCTTGTTCGCTTTTTTTCCGGAAACATGATCCTTACAGGAATACCGCTGTATAAGTTCGTTATCCGTACTGGGTTCAAATGACGGGTCCGGTGCATTCAGTATGCCTGCAGCGCACTCGGCATTCCACTTGTTCGTGAGCTCCTGTCTGAGAGGTGTTTCAACAAACCGGTGACGGCCATTCACGATCTCGGATAGAAAAGTGGGGCTGACGGTGTTGACAAAATGGGATGCAAAGATACCGCTTGCGATCAGATCCACCGAATTGGAATCCCGCGTTTCTTCATAATTATAGCACATCCTTTCATAAAAAAGGTTATACCAGAACCGCGCCGCATCAATTCCCCGATCCTCGATATAGGCCAGGGTGGTCTTGAGTGTAAAGATATTATGAATCGTGAAAAGGCAGGGAATCCCCATCTGTCTCGCAACCGCCGGAATCAGACCGGTCATCCAGTCATTGCAGTGAATCAGATCCGGCTGAACCTTGGGGATGATATTATTGATCACCTCCCGCTGGAACGCCAGAGAGACCTTGATATTTTCCCATGCATAGCTTGAATACACATTGTTCACATAATAGAAGGCCCTGTCTTCGGCCAGATGAATCCGGTCCTCCGGCATTTTTTCCTTCATCTTTTTCCGGCTTTTCCTTACAGACAACGGTACGCTGTCATCAAAAATTGCGCGGTAATCCGGAAGCGCGATATGAACATCCGCACCCTGTTCAAAAAGCGCACTGACCAAGGCGGCAGAGACATCTGCCAGCCCGCCTGCCTTTGCAGTCAGGTAACTGGCTGCATCTCCCATTCCTTTTGGCAGATAGGTCACTTCCGGAGTGATGATCAGAACACGCGGTTTCTCGATTGGTTTTTTCATGTTTGATTTGCCGTTCACTTTATGGTTACGCATAATTCAGAAATATTCTTTCTGACTCCTGACAATGGTCCATCAAGCCCATGTAATAAAGCCGGGAGTGAACCGTATCAGATCATCCCCCTTGGGAACAACACGGGCCGTAAAACCATACCGTCCTGCCTTGCTGCATCCGAGATTGCATTCATACAGATATTTGCCCTTGCCATCGGTTTCCCGGACATGCATCTTTTCGATATTCCCCTTGGTCAGCGAATCAATGGAGCGGATGTTGCCATAATACAGTTCCACTTCCACTTCTTCCGGGTGAAGATTCCCCAGATAAACCTCCACTGTAATGGTAAAGGTGTTTCCCACCCGGAAAGGTCCTTCCTGATTGCGGACAGGACGTCCGATCCGGATATCCACCCAGTTTGAATGCAGCCGGTTCTGGAAAATATGCAACCGTTTGGCCTCGGCTGAATCATCGGCTGTCAGCTCATGCATTCTTCTGGCCGCCGGAAGATAAAAGTGCTCATTGTACTTCTCAACCATTTTCGATGCGCTGAAATTCAGCATGGCCATTTTCATGGAAGCCTTCATCTTTTCCAGCCATCGTTCCGGTAGATTCCCCTCCTTCCGGTCGTAAAAGCAGGGAATAACCTCATTCTCCAGCAGATTATACAGTGCCTGGCTTTCGATGGAATCCTGATACTGATGGTCGTCGTTTTCTTCTCCGTTGCCGATCCGCCATCCAACATCTTCGGAATATCCTTCAACCCACCAGCCATCCAGAATACTTACATTGAGTACACCGTTCACCGCAGCTTTGATACCGGAGGTTCCGCAGGCTTCAAAAGGACGCCGCGGATTGTTCAGCCAGATATCCGCCCCCTGAACAAGATGACGGGCAATATCAATATTATAATCCTCCAGAAAAATCAGCCGGTGCCGCAGATTCGCATTCCGGGCAAAATGGATCAGACGCCGGATCAGCTCTTTTCCCTCATTGTCCATGGGATGGGCTTTGCCGGCAAAAATAAACTGAACCGGATGTTTACTGGAGGTTAATATCGCCTCAAACCGTTTGGGGTCATGAAGGAGAAGATTCGCTCTTTTATAGGTTGCAAACCGCCTTGCAAATGCAATGGTAAGGACATCATGATCCAGCACAGATTCAACTTCACCCATCATCGCCTTTGAGGCATTTCTTCTTTTATACTGTTTCCCCATAATGGAGCGGCAGGTCCGGATTAACCGGGAACGGCTGAGTTCATGGGAACGCCACAGTTCTTCATTATAGATTCCATCAATCCGGTTCACCACCTCCTCATCCCTGGTTTTCATCTCCCATTCCGGTCCCAGATACCGGTTAAAAAGCATGGAATTTTCAATGGAGATCCATGATGAAATATGAATTCCATTGGTGATATGGGAGATCGGGACTTCCTCCACCGGATGTCCGGGCCAGACATGCGCCCACATTTTCCTGGCCACTTTTCCATGGAGTTCGCTCACTCCATTGCAATATTGCGCCATCCGCAATGCGAGAACAAACATGGACAAAGGGGTTCCCGGCGGCCCGGATTGACCCCAGGAAATAATTTCATTCACACCGACCCCGAATCTTCTTTCAAAAGGTACCAGATAAGGTTTGACCAGATCCACCGGAAACTCATCATGACCGGCTGCAACCGGCGTGTGTGTTGTAAAAACCGTTGTCCGGGTGATGATCTCCTGCGCCACCTTCAGGTCAATCTTGTGTTTTTCCATGATCAATGCAAGACGTTCCATATTGGCAAAAGCGCAATGCCCTTCATTCATGTGACAAACCATGGGATGGATTCCCATAGCCTCCAGCGCCCGCATACCGCCGATACCAAGCAGTACCTCCTGCGCAAGCCGGATCTTGCCATCGGAAGCGTACAGGCTGGATGTGATATTACGGATTTCAGGAGAGTTTTCCGGTATATTGGTATCCAGAAGAAACAGGGATATGCGTCCGACCTTGATCTCCCAGACCATGGCCACGATTTCACCTGTCGGGCCATTAATCCGGACAAACACCTCATTTCCGGAAGCATCCTTGGCCCGGCTCACCGGGATATGATAAATATCGGTTTCCGGATACTCTTCCTGTTGCCATCCATCTCCATTCAGATACTGATGAAAATATCCCCGGCGATAAAACAGACCGACGCCGGTGATCGGGACACCCATATCAGAAGCGGCTTTTAAATGATCCCCTGCCAGAACGCCTAGTCCCCCGGCAAACAGAGGAAGGCTTTCATGGATACCGAACTCCATTGAGAAATACGCAATGGTCCCATGCTTCTCAAACGGTGATGCCGAATAATCCAGAGGGGACAGCACCTGTTTTTCAAACAACTCCCAGACCCGCTGCTGATGCGCGATAAAGCTGTCATCTCCGGTCAGATCCTCCAGTTCCTTCTGGGGAACCATGCTTGCAAAAAGAATCGGATTCTGGCCGGAATTTTTCCACAGTTTCGGGTCCAGCCTCCGGAACAGTTCAATGGCATCCAGATGCCAGCACCACCAGAGATTTCTCGTCAATTTCAGGGTTGGAGAAAGAGGTTCAGGAATATTTGGAAAAACTTGAAATGTTTGAAAATAATTCATTTATGCATTCTCTCCTGTTATTCAATTCCGATGTATGTTCAAACAATGACAACCGAATTCTCGCATCCACCAAAAAGAGATGGAACGTACTTATCTGCATCCCAGTCATTCTCCCAGGTGTCTTCATCAATCAGGTATCGATACTGGTACTCTTTTCCGGTATCCAGATCCAGGGTCACAACATAGGCTCCGTCTTTCAGCCGTTTCATGGGCATGGCAGCTTTGCTCCAGTTGTTGAAATCGCCGACAATATGAACGTCTTTTGCTTTTTTGGCTGCCTGAGAAGACAGCCTGAATGTCACCTTACATTTTGGTTTGCTTTTTAGATACTGTTTTTTTAGGCTCATTTTCCCCTTCTCCCCGATCCTCTTTTTTTTGCTGTAACAGCCAATGCCAGACCCGCAACAGTTCGCTTGCTCCCCAGGCCTGTGCATCGCAGCCTCTTTGCTGATGAGGATAATCTCCGTCCAGAATTTCAGGAACATGACCTGCACAGCCTTCATTCATCAGGCGAACGCTGCTGCCCAGCCAGGAAAGTGCTGTGGGTATGCTTTTTCTGCCAAATGCAATCACCCATGCCTCGCAAAAAGATGGAAATATCCACGTCCAGGCTGTTCCGTTATGATAAGCCGGTTTCCGGCCCATATCCTCATCCCCGGTATATCTTCCCCAATAAGGCTCATACGGATTGTTCAACAGCTTGCCATAATGATAAATTTCAAGCGGTCTTGAGACTTTCCGGTCTGCAAGACTGCGAATGGCTCCCGGAACAATCAGTTCCTGACAGGCCTCGACAATTTTTACGCAGATTTTTGTATCCTCCACTGCACCCAGTGTAACAGCAAAAAGCTGATTGGGCCGCAGACTGTCATCCGGTTCAGCCAGACGTGCCGGTGTCCCTGGATTGCAATGCAGACAATCCAGAAGATACCCTCTGCCCTCATGATAAAACAGGGTTTCGATCGACTTCCTCACAAGGAGTTTGATCTTTTCCCATTTCAATTTGTTTTCATTGGAATCAATCTGTTCCAATATGGTCAGGGCATGAAACCACAACGCCTGTATCTCGATTGGATACCCCTGTCTGGGGGTTCCGGCAGGATGATTGGTATCCATCCAGGTATAATGAGAAGGACTGAAAACCAGCCCGGATTCCGGGTCCATGATGATCCGGTTCGGGGTTCCGCAGACAATCGCATTCCCGATGGAGATGAGAACCTCACGGAAAGTCCTTGTTCCGCAGGAATTGAGATAGAAACGATCCTCTCCCTTGAACCGGGCCAGATCGGAACAGACGACAAAAAACCAGAGCGGTGCATCGGATGTATCGCGGTTGCCGGCATCGGCCCCGAGAA